>NZ_JBBYGR010000059.1:0-44039 GCF_038405005.1 Xanthomonas sp. JL1
ACCCGCAGGCCGCGCGTTGCTTGAACACCTGGGGCCAGTGGAGCGGCCGGTTCATCTGCTGATGGATCGCGCTTACGAAGGCAATGAAACCCGCCAGTTGGCGCTCGATCTTGGCTTCGTGCCGGTGGTTCCGCCCAAGTCCAATCGGGTCGATCCTTGGGAGTACGACAAGGAAATGTACAAGCGGCGCAACGAAGTGGAGAGGCTGTTCCGTCGCTTGAAGGGCTACCGACGGATTTTCACGCGCTTCGAGAAGCTGGATGTCATGTTCCTTGGCTTCCTCAGCTTCGTTCTGGTCGTTGATGGGCTTCGGATGTGTTAACAGGCCCTAATAAACCGTAGCAAGCAGTCGCTCGGTCGGCGTGGACGGCGCACTCGGAACCGGCGCGTACAAGGGAGACGCGCCGATTCCGAGCATCGGCCGCGCTCGCCTGGCCGTGAGCGCGGGCATGTTGCCAGCTGCGCTAAAACTTCAGATGCAGGCTGGCCATGTAGCGGCGTCCACTCCTGTAGCGGCCGGTCAGATGGTCCTTGTCGCCCAGATACTGCAGGTATTGCTCGTCCAACAGGTTCTGCGCGTCGACCTGCAGCGACCAGTTCGGGCTGAACGCATAGCCGACGCTGGCGCAGAGTTCGGCGTAGTCGTCCACGCTTGCCGGAGCCGCACCGGCCACATACCCGCCCGCCAGATAGCTGTCGCGCCAGTTGTAGGTCAGCCGTGCATTGAGTGGGCCTTTTTCGTAGTACGGGCTGAAGGCGATGCTGTTGCGCGATTGATAGGGCAGGGCATCGCCGGTGTTGTTTTCGCCGGCAGCATAGGTGTAATTGGCGGTCAGGCCGAAGCCGCTGTCGCCGAACGGCTGCTGGAAGGAGATGTTGAAGCCCTTGACCTTGCCATCGCCGGCATTGCGCGGCCGCTGGATGCTGTAGTCGCAATAGCCGTCGGCGGTACAGCCATTGCTGCCCACCAGCTGCGCCCAGCTTTGCGGTGCGGTATCGCGCAGTGCGTTGTATTGGCGTTCCACGCTGGCGCTGGTGTCGATGTAGTTGTTGATCTTCTTGTAAAACAGCGACCACGCCACCACCGCTTGTTGCGCGAAGTAGTACTCGGCAGAGAGGTTGAAATTCCAGGATTCATACGGCGACAGCTCTGCATTGCCGCCGCTGCCGGTCAACGTGGTGTCGTTGAGAAAGGTGTTGTTGACCATCTGGTTGTACGGTGCCCAGGCGATGACCTTGGCCGCAGCGAAGCGGAATACCCAATCGTCGCTGGTGTCGTACGACAGCGTCAGCGAAGGCAGCAGAAAGTCTTCCTTGCGGGTACGGGTCTGCCACAGGCTATCGGCGTTGGCGAGCGAGGGCGTACCGCTGTAGACGAAGCCGCTGCCTTCAGTCTTGGAATCCACATAGCGCACGCCGAGATTGCCGCGCAGACCGCCGCCGGAAAAGTTCAGCTGCGCATAGGCCGCGTTGTTGGTCTGCTCCAGCGCCCAGCTATTGTTGAGATAGCTGGCCGGGTCGGGGGCGTTGTCGTCGATCGGACTGTTGCGGATCCAGTTCAGCACATTGTTGCGGCCCGCCTGCACATGCTGGCCGTGATCGGGATAGAAATCCTGCAGATCGGTCAGCCCGATGGTGCCGACATCGGCCAACTTGCCTGGGGTGACGCCGCCATCAACATTCAGTTCGAAGCGCTCGTCATGCTTGCCGTGGCGCACGCCGAACAGCAATTGATTGAATACCCCATCGAACTGCAGATTGAAATCCAGCTGGCCGTACGTGTCTTTGCTCTCGGTGGAAAAAATACCTTTGTTGCCGAACCAGCCGCCGGCCGAACCCCAGTTGGCTGGGTCGCGTGCCGCCGCCGGATCGTCGAAGCGGATGCCGCGGCGGGTGTCCCAGCTGAAACCGCCGTTGTAGAACGGCTCGATGAAGTATTGCGAGAGATCGTTGTTCTCGGACTTGCTCTGTCCCACCTGTCCATTTAAACCCCAAACGTCGCCGCGGAAGGCACCGCGCAAGTCCAGCCCTTTAGTGGTTACTTCCGATTCGCGTACGTTGTTGTCGTAGATCACCGTGCCGCCTAGCGGGCTGGCATTGGCATTGGCATTGGCACTGGCATTGGCATTGGCATTGGCATTGGCATTGGCATTGGCACTGGAGTGACCACTGGTGACCACCCCGTTACGGACGCCGCCGAGCTGGTCCACCGCGGCCACCGTCCCGGGATTCCAGGTGAGAAAGCTGTACATCGACTGGTTGTAGTTGTCGAAGTTTTCGTTGATGTACAGGCCGCTTAGATTGAACTCCAGCGCATCGCTGGGCGTGAGCTGCAGGTTGACCACGGCACTATCGCGCTCGCGATCCTGCTGGAACCAGGCCGCGTTGATGGAGTTCGGCACATCCGCATCGGCCGGCACGCCACCTGCGGCATTGGCGAAGGTCCTGGCCGGTACATAGCCAAAGACTTCCATGCCGCGGCGGTCCACGCGTTCTTCGTAATGCTGCGCCGACACTGCGATGCCGAAGGTCTCGGCCGCGTTCTTCCAGCTGTAGAGCAGTGCGGCGTTTGGTTTGTCCTGACTGGCTTGGTCGCTATCGCTGTAGCCGATGGACGCGGCCACTTCGTTGACCTTCAGATCCAACGGCTGTCGTGTATGCATCAGCACCGTGCCGCCCAGGCTGCCTTCGGTGAGGCGCGCTTCGGACGACTTGAGGATTTCTGCACGGCCCAGGATCTGCGGGGCCAGCAAGGTGTAATCGAAACCGCGGCTGGGCTGTTCGCCGTACAACCAGATCGCCTGTGCGAGCGGGTGCCCATCCAGGAACGACAGATTGAGGCTGGGGTCGGTGCCGTCGATACTCACGCGCTCGCCTTGCCCGAAGCGTCTGTCCAAGGTGACGCCGGGAATCTGCGAGAGCGCTTCGGCCACGTTGGTACTTGGGAATTTGCCGATGTCCTCGGCGGTGATCGCCTCGGAAATGCCGGTGTTGTTGCGTTTGGTATCGAGCGATTTTTCCAGGCTGGCACGGATGCCGACCACCTGGACGGCGTCCAGATCGGTGGCTTGCGCACCAGCGCTGTCCTGGGCTTGCGCAGCGAATGCCAGCGACATTGCAATGGCGCTGGGCAGCAGGGTCGTGCTGTATTTCATGATGTCTCTCCTCATCACGCACAGGGATGGACGGCGGGCTGCTGCTCGCCGGATGCGGGTCTTGCAGACGCGTGCTCGGGGTAGAGCGCGTAGTGGATCGCTTACGCCAGGTGAGTATGGTGTTGCAGATACCAGTTCGCCGCGCCAAGCACGCCCAGTTGCCCGTGCTCGACCAACCTGATCGGGATACGTTCGAGCACTGCGCGCATGTTGCCCTTGGCCAGAAAGCGTTCGGCGAATGTGCTGCCGGCCAGGAACTGGCCGATCGTCGGCAGGAAACCATCAGCCAGATAGATACCGCCGGCAGCGTCGCAGGCCAGCGCCATGTCGCCGACCGCGCTTCCAAGCAGGCCGCAAAAAAAGCTGCAATCATGCGCGCGCCAGCGCATCGTCTTCGTACAGCGCCGCGTGCGTCACGGCGGCGGGCAGGCGATGACGCGGTGCTGCGGCATGCAGCTCGCACACGGCGTGATCCAGATGCAGCAGACCCGGGCCGGAGAGTACGTGCTCAAGCGGCAGATAGTGCCGGCCGCGTAACAGGAGTTGCAGCAATGCGCGTTCTTGCTCACGCGTGCCGGCCAGCGCGAGCTGACCGGCTTCGGTGGCCAGCACGAGATCGCGCGCGGCGTGGCATCGATCCACACTGCTGCCCCCAAACCCGTGCCGGGGCCGACCACCAGAATCGGCCCGGTGGTGCGGGCGTGGCGCGGCGTAGGCCCGCTCAGTTGCAGCACGGCCCGTTGTTCCATCTGCGGTGCCGGGTAGGCGACTGCGTCGAAGTCGTTGACCAGGTGCACGTTGCGCACCGTGAGCGCGGCGCCGATGCGGCTTGGCGAGATCGTCCACGGCAGGGTGTTGCTGAGAGGAAGCTGCCATCGTCCAGTGCCACGCCGGCGTTGGCGATCACCACCGCATCGACAGCACGCTGTTGCTGCAGAAAGTCCCCGAGGATGGCTTCCAGACTGGCGTGTTCGGCGCAGCGATAGCTGCGGTAATGCGATAGCGCGATCGCTGCATCGCTGGCCTGCACCATATGATCTAGACGCACATGCGCGCCGCCGACATCGGCAGCGATGAAGCTGGTAGCAACCGGGACAGCGGGCGAAGCAGAGACGTCAGCGGAACGCGAAATCGCAGCCACATTCAGTCCTTCGGTCCGTCTGGTGGCCGATGCCGTCAGCGAGTACGGGCCTGTGTAGAAGTCGGTGACAACGATGTTAATGGATCAGTTGGGTTGGATCGATCTTGCTGGCGTGCTCAAGTGAAAAAATGTGCAATTTGGCGTTGTCTGTGCGGACTGCGTTGCGCAAGGCGGACAAATACGTCCAACGCACACCGTGGTCAAATACCAGGCGGGCCCGGTAAGCGCGTGCGTTGCGCTCAGCTGGCCGCCACGCGTTTTAGTCGGCTGTCGCTAACTCCCGAAACGTCAAAGCGTGCTTCAACGCACAGCAGCACCGCTGGTCGCCCCAGGCAACGTGCTGCAGGCCGCGTGGTCGGTGGGCGGCGCCTGGGTGGGGTAGCGCTGCTTGCCGAGCACATAGGTCTGGCTGGTGGAAACAAACCCATCCGCGTAGGTGGCTTCGACGAAGTACGCGCTCCAGCCGTCGTCCGGAACCTGGACCGGCACCGAGACCGTGCCGCCGTTGGCGTGTGCAATAGGCGTGGAGCTGTAGCGAATGCCGCAGGCGTAGCGAAAGTCGCGCGCTTGCGGATTGGTCGCGCTCCACAGCTGCAGCTGCGTTGGCGGCTCGGAGGAGCGGAAGCGGATCTGCGGCGCCTTGCCCGGATGCAAGGTATCGCTCACCTGCGGCAGCGGGCGCTGCTGTTGCAGCCGCGTGATAAACGGCGCCAGAGTGTCGACGATGGAGGCGCGGATGTTGTGCGCGCTGTTGGGCAGTACGCGCAGCGCCTTGATGCCCGGCAGCGCGTTGTAGAAGAACTGGGTGTTGTCCGGCAGGAAGAAATCGTCGCCGCTGGCATTGACGATGTACTTGGGTACTGCCAGCCGCTTGCGATAGGGGGTGTCCAGATAGCGCAGTGGATCCTGCAACTGCACCAGTTGCGCGAAGGCCGGCGTCTGCAGTTGCGAGGTGATGCCCTGTTTCGCGTAGGCGTCGAAGGCAATCGGCCAATTGCCGCCATAAGTACGCGACATATGCTCCAGCACTGCCGGCATGTTGAGGATGTCGATCACGAACGGCACCACCGCCTCCACACGCTGGTCGGCGATGGTGGCGTGCCAGCTGGCCCAACCGCGTTTGGAAGCGCCGGCAAGGACGAAGCGATGGATTCGCAACGGTGCCAATTCGCGCTCGGCAAGGCTCATGGTGCGTGCAATCGCAGCGGCCATCGGCACATGCAGCGGCATGGTCATACGTTGCTGCGGCGCTTTCAGAAACAGCGACCAGGTATAGGCCACGCTGTCATCTTCGCGACGTGGGTTGGCATCGCCTTGGTAGTTGAGCGCTTGGTTGGGAATATCGCTGAGCGCGATCACCACGGTGCGGGTGCGCTGCGCCAAGGCCGCCAATGCCTCGGGCGGCAGTTCGCTGGACGGCTGCGCTGTGCTGCCATCCAGCGGATGACGCGTGCCGTTGGTTGAGATCAACACAGCGCGGGTAGGCAGCGCCTCTTTCGGCACGTAGATCGCCACGTCGTGCTGCCAACGTGCCGGCGTGACCAGTCCTTCGGGCGACCAGTCTTGCGAGGTCAGCAGGTAATCGCGCCGCTCGACACCGGTAACGTTGCTGGTGCCAACGCGCGTGTAGATCAGTGGCTGTTGTTCGATGGCGTCGTGGTAACACACCAGCGCCTGGGCGAAGCCCACCTCGGGTGCACGCGCGCAGCGCTCCACCGGTGGCGCGGCAGGAACGGCTGAATCAGCGGGCGCGACGCCTGCGAAAAACATCAGGGACGTCAGCAAGGCGACGCTGCAACGGGTCATCGGGCACATGCATATTCTCCGTATGTCGGGCGGCGGCCCGCGTGTTTGCGGGCAATCGCGCGGGAAAGACGTGGCCAGCAGGCGCGTCAGCTGGGTGTGTTGGGCGCAGTGTGAGCGGAAGTGTACGTGGTATCTAGTGCTACCGAGCACCGCAGCTATCGCTGTCGCGCAGGGGCTGCGTCTTCACTGATGCTGAGTGCGATGATCGCGTGCGTCGCTTCAGCTGCGCCGAGCGTGGTGGGGTCGCGGCCAGGTTTGCGGCTCGTCTGCCGGGATCAACGCTAACTTGCGCGTGCACTGCTCTGCAGCAGGCGATCAATGCAGCGGTGGCAGTTGCATGTCACGGGCGCAACGCGTGGCGGCCGGATTCGCGTAGCGCGTGTCACTTCCAAGCGCGGCGCCCGCCATCGGCAGCCGCGCGATGTGAGCTCGTGGGCTTACTTGATCCGCCGCACCTTTGCCGGTGTGTTGTAGCCCTCGATCTGCAGATACCACACGCCGACCAGACCCGGCTTGATCTTGACCTTGGGGGCGTCCTTGCGCACACCGGACAGGCTGGCAGCATCGGTCTGCTCCCACTGCTGATCGTTCGCCAGCGTGTAGACGCTCCCCTTCGAAAAGCCCCTGAACTCGCCAACCAACGTGCTCTCGATCGGCTCCTTGCTGCCGAAGTCGAAGAAACCGCGGTTCTTGACGATCACTTCCTGGCGCCCGGCTTCCTTGGCCTGTTCGACCACCACCGCGGCCTCCTTGGCGACCTTGCCTTGCAGCCAGTCATTGAGCGCGGCCAGCTCGCTGGCATTGAGCTTGTCCAGGCCGGCGGCCTTGAATTGTTCGGCGCTCATTTGCGATTGCAGATCGCCTTGCACCGCGCGTTGCGCCAGGGCGGGGGCGGCATGCAATGCCAGGGTCAGACAGACCAGCAAGGGAATGCGGCGCACGCGCGACATGGAAGCCATCCAAGGAAGAAGACGCGGCTAGTGTAGACGCTGTTGACGCGGGCCGATGCGGCTTACTCCAGCGTGTCGGCGGTGGCTGGGGCCGGGCGTTCGGGGCGGCGGTAGATGAACTCCGGCGCCGGCGCTGCCGCCTCACGCTCGGCAGTCGCGCGTACCTGTGCATGTGCGGGCGAACGTTCGCACACCGGGTCCAGCGTGGCGGCATTGCCGCTGAGCGCCAGCGCCTGGCAGCGGCAGCCGCCCCAGTCGATCTCGCGCTTGGGGCAGCCCTGGCAGACCTCCGGCATCCACGCGGTGCCACGGAAGCGCACGAACGCCTCGCCGTTGTTCCAGATATCGGCCAGCGCGCGCTCGCGCAGATTGTCGAAGCGCATGCCCTCGATGGTTTCGGCGGCATGGCAGGGCAGCACATCCCCGCGCGGAGAAATATTGACGAAGCGCTGGCCCCAGCCGCCCATGCAGGGCTTGGGCTGGCGCGCGTAGTAATCGGGAGTGACGAAATCGATTGCCAGGCTGTCGCCGAGCTCGCGACGCGCGGTGTCCACCGCGTCGATGGTGGCCATCAGTTGCTCGCGGCTGGGCATGAGCGCAGCGCGATTACGCAGGCCCCAGCCGTAGTACTGGGTGTGCGCCACTTCGATGCGCTCGGCCTGCCATTCCAGCGCCAGCGCGATCATGCCCGGCACGCGCTCGGCGTTATGACGGTGCAGCACCGCGTTGATCGTCAGCGGCAGGCCGCGCGCGCGTACGGCTGCAGCGAAGTCGCGCTTCTTCGGCAGGCTATTGCGGTAGCCCGCGATGCGGTCGGCGCCGGCTGGATCCACGTCCTGCACGCTCAACTGCACGTGTTCCAGCCCGGCTGCCTGCAGTTGGTCCAGCATCGGCTCGCCGCCAGCGACACCGGAGGTGATCAGATTGCTGTACAGCCCCAACGTGCGCGCATGCGCCACCAGCTCGGGCAGATCCTTGCGCAGCATCGGTTCGCCACCGGAAAAATGCGCTTGCAGCACACCCATCTCGGCGGCCTGCTCCAGCAAGGAGCGCCAGCCGGCGGTGTCCATTTCTTCACGCAGCGCGGCCAGCGCAATCGGGTTGGAGCAATACGGGCACGCCAACGGGCAGCGGTGGGTCAGTTCCAGCAACACCGACAGCGGTGGCGGCGCAGTGGTCATAGCCGCAGCAGACGTTTCTGCTGCAGGGTGGCGGTGAGTTCGATCACGTCGGCTTCGATATCCGCCGCGTCCGCATCGAACTCTGCAGCCAGCTCCTGTGCGATCTGTGCCAGCGAGCGCGTGCCGTCGTAGCGTTGCGCGACCACCAATGCGATCTCGTCCAGCTCGACCACGCGTTCGGGTGCGAGCAGCACCCACTGATCACGTGTGCGGTCGTGCTGCAAGCGCACGCCTGCACGCAGGGCCGGCTGGCTATCGCGAGTAATGCTGCTCACGCTGCGACCCGGCTGGCGTCGCGGTCCGGCACGAAGGCATCCGGCCACACGATGCCTGGGGTCACGTAGGCCACATGCAATGCATCCAACTGCGCCCACAGCACCGAGCACTTGAAGTGCAGGGCTGCCTTGACCAGCGCTTGCTTTTCGACCGTATCGGCATGTTGCTTGACGTAATCCAGCGCGAAATCCGAATCGCGTGGCGCCTCGGTCAAACGATGCTCGAAATAGGCCAGCGCGTCGGACGACACGAAGTCGTAATGCTTGAGCATGCCGGCCACGCGCTGGCCGATGATGTTGGGCGCGAAGAGTTCGGTCAGCGACGAGGCGATCGCTTCGAGCAGGCTTTTTTCGCTTACGAACTGCAGATACGCCTGCACCGCAAAGCGGGTACCGGGCAGCAGCGCGCGCCCGGATTCCACCAGCGTGCGGTCCAGGCCCAGCGCGTCGGTCAGATGCAGCCAGCGCGCGATGCCGCCATCGGTGGCGCTGTTGCCGTCGTGATCGACGATGCGTTGGCGCCAGATCCGCCGCAGCGCCGGGTCTTCCATGCGCGCCAGGATCGCGGCGTCCTTCAATGGAATGCAGCGCTGGTATTCGAAGCGGTTCAAGGCCCAGGCCTGCACCTGCCCACGATCGAGCTTGCCGTGATGCAACAGCGCATGGAATGGATGCTGGTCGTGATACAGACGCGCACCGATGGCACGCAGGTCTGCTTCCAGTTGATCGGGGCTGAGCAGCGCACTCACAGAGCGATCTCCAGGCCGTCGTGGGCAACTTCCCAACCGCTGGCACGCGCGGTGGCGAACTCGGGCGACTGGGTGTTGAGCACGGGATTGGTGGTGTTGAGATGGATGAAGATTTTGCGCGCCACGTTCAACGGCGCGAATGCGGCGATCGTTCCCTCAGGGCCGTCGATGCTCATATGGCCCATGCGTTGGCCGGTTTTCTGGCTGATGCCTAGCTGCACCATTTCGTCGTCGCGCCATAGCGTGCCATCGAAGAACACCAGCTCGGCGCCGTGCAGTCGGGCGCGCAAGGCGTCGGTCATCGCCGCGCAACCGGGGATGTAATGCACGCGGTGCTGGCTATCGTCGATGGTGAGCCCAAGTGTTTCTTCTTGAGAGCCAGCCAGATCGCCGCCGCTGCGCGATTCCATGAACAACGGCACCTTGCCGGGCACAGAGAATGGGGTCAGCTGCAGCCCGCTTACTGTCAGTGGCGCGTTCAGCGTGAATGGCTGCCGGCTCACGTACTGCGGGTTCACGGCGTCGAAGATCGGATTCTGCGCGAGCAAGTCCAGCACGCGGCGGCTGGCATGCAGCGCGAACGGCTGGCTTTCGCGCATCGAGAGTAGCCCCGCGATGTGGTCGATCTCGCCGCTGGTCAGCAGCACCGCCTTGATCGGCGAATGTCGTAGTCCCTGCTGCGGCCACAGGGCAGGCGTTGCGAGAATTTGTTGGCGGAAATCGGGTGAGGCGTTGATCAGCACCCAACGCTCGCCGTCTGCGCTGACCGCGATGCTGGCCTGGGTACGACGTTGGGCACCGTCTGCTTGCTGCCACGCCCGCAGACTCGCGGGTGTATGGCAATTCCACTGCGGGTGCCCACCGCCGGCCGCCGATCCCAAAACAATGATGCGCATGGAGAGCTGTGACCTAAATCTGCCGGCAACTGCCGGTCATGCATCACACGGAAGGCGGCAAGGTGAGTATGAAACGTGCAGGATCAAAACTCGCCGGAGACGTAGCAGTTGATTTCGGCGCCACAATTGACTTCACGAACGACAGGCTTCTTCCAGGTCTTCATTCGGCTACCTCGCAGTTGGGAAAACGTCGCGGGTTGCTGGATGCAACCGGCGAAGTGGCCTGAGCATAGGCAGGCGGTTTGGCGCAGTTGTAAAGGGCATGTAAAAAAATGCGTCGGTGCCGATTTTCGTTTGCGGCGCTATTCCGCTTTCCAGGCCGAGCGGTTATGAATCAAGACGTTGCCGGGTGAACCTGGCATAAGCACCAGACCCTTCTCGCATTGCGAACGCGGTACCACCACGCGTTGTGGAGAAGGTGACGCGCACGTTACCGTAGTCATCAGCCATCTGTTGGTGCCCGCCACCGTGTCCACTGTTGTGACCAGTTCCTCATTCGATCGCCTGCAGGCTTTGTTGCAGCGCCCGGCCGTGGCCTCCATTTCCCCGGCATTGCGCGAAGCGTTGGCGCGGGCCTGGCAGGAGCTGCCGCCCGCGCAGACCGATAACGTGCCGTGGGCCCTGCTTGGCGACACCCTGGACGCACTGGCGCTGCTGGCGGCCGACGAGGCCACATTGATTGCAGCATTGCTGTTCGATCTGCCCGCGCTGCGCGGCGCGGTGACCGACCTGCCGTGGCAGCCGGCGGAGCGGCGGGTGGCAGTGGAAGGATTGCTGGATGGCCTGGATGCAGCCGATCAGGTCTGGGCGCTGCATGCCGGGCGCGAGGCCGGGCGCAACAGCGAAGGGTTGCGGCGACTGCTGCTTTCCATCATCCACGACCTGCGCGTGGTGCCGATCCTGTTGGCGCGGCAGCTGTCGCGCATGCGTGTGGCCGACCGTCTCAGTAAAGAACAGCGCCATGCACTGGCCCAACTCACGCGCGACATCCACGCGCCGCTGGCGAACCGGCTGGGCATCTGGCAGGTGAAGTGGGAGCTGGAAGATCTGGCGTTCCGGCATCTGGAGCCTGACACCTATCGCCGCATCGCCCGCGAAGTGGACGAAACCCGCGTGGCGCGCGAGCGCTATCTGGAAGCGGTCAAGCGCACCTTGTCGGCGGCGCTCGCCCAGCAGGGCCTGCGCGCAGACGTCAGCGGGCGGCCCAAACACATCTACAGCATCTGGCGGAAGATGCAGAAGAAGCGGCTGTCGTTCGATCAGCTATACGACATCCGCGCGGTGCGGGTGATGGTCGACGATGTGGCGGCCTGTTACGCCGCGCTGGGCGCTGTGCATTCATTGTGGGCGCCGGTGCCGAGCGAGTTCGACGATTACATCGCCCGGCCCAAGGCCAACGATTATCGCTCGCTGCATACCGCGGTGGTCGGCCCGGAAGGGCGCACGATCGAAATCCAGATCCGCACCCATGAGATGCACGCCCAGGCCGAACTCGGCGTGGCTGCGCACTGGAAATACAAGGAAGGCGGCAAGGGCGGCGAAAAGGCCTTCGACCGCAAGATTCTGTGGATGCGCCAGCTGCTGGAACAGGTGCAGGAAGGCGAGCACGGCGAACTGGCCGGCGCGCTGGATGCCGAGCTGATCGAAGACCGCGTGTATGCGCTGACCCCCAAGGGCGAGGTGATCGATCTGCCGCAAGGCGCAACGCCGCTGGATTTTGCGTACCACGTGCACACCATGGTCGGGCATCGCTGCCGCGGCGCGCGCGTCAACGACCGCATCGTGCCGCTGACCTACCGGCTGCGCAGCGGCGACCGTGTGGAGATCATGACCGCGAAGGAAGCGGACCCGCGCCG
Organism: Xanthomonas sp. JL1; assembly: GCF_038405005.1. Classification (NCBI taxonomy): domain Bacteria; kingdom Pseudomonadati; phylum Pseudomonadota; class Gammaproteobacteria; order Lysobacterales; family Lysobacteraceae; genus Xanthomonas; species Xanthomonas sp. JL1. The sequence continues at coordinate 12,010 of NZ_JBBYGR010000059.1, forward strand.
CGACTGGTTGCTGGCCTCCAACGGTTTTCTGGCCAGCGGGCGTTCGCGCGACAAGGTGCGTGCGTGGTTCCACAAGCTGGACCGCGCGCGCAACGTGCAGGCCGGCAAGGATTTGCTCGATCGCGAGCTCAAACGCCTGGGCCTCCAGCATGCGGATCTGAGCGTGGCCACGCGCAAATTCCACGCCGACACCATCGACGATTTGTATATCCAGGTGGCATTGGGCGATACCGGGCCGAATCAGGTCAGCCGCGCATTACTGGAAGCCGAGCGTGCCGCCTCGCAGCCGGCGGTACCGGCGCCCCCGCGGCCGACTGCGCGTCGCGAGGGGTTGGGCAAATCCAAATTCACCGTGGAGGGCGTGGGCAACCTGCTGGTGCAGCTGGCGCGGTGTTGCCAACCCGTGGCGGGCGAGCCGATTGCCGGTTACCTCACCCGCGGCCGCGGCATCACCGTGCATCGCACCGATTGCGCGGCATTGGCGCGCTTGGCCGCCGCCCACCCGCAGCGGGTCTTGCCGGTGGAGTGGGGCAAGGCCGGCACCGGCTACGAGGTCGATGTGCAGGTGCGCGCGGTGGACCGCCGCTGGCTGCTCAAGGACATCACCAACCTGATCGCCCAGGAAGACGCGCACGTGCTGGAAATCAATAGCGACAACGTGCGCGACACGGGCAGGGCGCAGCTGCGCTTGCGCCTGAAGGTGAGCGATTACGACCAGCTGTCCGGACTGCTTGGCAAGCTGGACGCGCTGCCCGGAGTGAGCGAGGTACGGCGGCTAGGCTGAGCGCGCCGAAAATTTTGCTGGCGCCCATCGATTGGAAACAAACAGCACGCAAGGGACGTGAGTTGTGCTTGCCTGCCGAATCCCGAATCCCGAATCCCGAATCCCGAAGAGCCCACACCGCCTTCGCAACCCACACCGCTACCATAAGGCGGTGAACGCCCCCCCGTCAGGTCGCGCCAAGGATGGACGCCACCGCATGTCTCTGCTCCCGCGCTGGGTCAGATCGCCCCGTCTCTGGGTGCCACTGCGCAGTCGTGCGCTCTGGCGCGTGGTACTGGCCTTGTGCGCCTGCCTGTTGCTGACCGTGGTCGTGCTGCGCAAGCCGCTGGCCGATTGGCTGTGGCCGGACACGCGCATCCAGCAATTGCTGCAGCGGGGCGATGCCGCATTGGCCCGCGGCCAGCTTAGCGCTGCCCATGGCAGCGGTGCGCGCGAATTGTTCGCCGCCGCGCTTGCGTTGGATAGCGACCGTGGGGAAGCCCGTGCCGGGCTGGCGCGGACCGGCGCTGCCGCAGTGGTGCAGGCGCGTGCGGCAATCGCGGCCGGCGATGTCGCAGCAGCGCAACGCAGGCTGGCGCTGGCCACCGCCCTGGAAGCGCCGCAGGCACAGATCGCCCCAGTGGCCGCGCGGCTGCACGCGCTGCAGGCGCGCCGGGTCGGGCTGGATGCCTTATTGGCGCAGGCGGCGATGGCCCAGCAGCAAGGTCGCCTGGACGGCACGCCCGACAGCGCGTTGCCGCTGTACCAGCGCATCCTGGCCCTGGCGCCCGATCGCACCGACGCCCTGGAAGGTCGCGAAGACGCCTTGACCGATCTGTTGGCGCAGGCACGCCACGCATTGGCGCGCGATGCGCTCGGTGAGGCGTCGGCGTTGCTGGCCGCAGCCAAGCGTTACGACGCCGGGCATGTCGACATGCCGCTGACCGAAGGCCAGTACCACCGCGTGCTGGAACAACGCCGCCAACGTGCACAGGCCTTGCTACGCCGTGGCCGCCTGGCTCCGGCTGCGCGCGATTTCAACGCGGTGCTGGTGGCCGAGCCGGACGATGCAATCGCCCAGCGAGGCCTCGATCAGGTGGCGGACGAGTACGCCGCACAAGCTAGCCGGCAAGCGGCGGATTTTCACTTCGACGATGCGCTGCAATCAGTCCGTCAGGCGCAGCTGCTGGTGCCGGGCGCTACATCCATTGTGCAGGCCGAGCAGGCGATTGCGCGCGCGCGAGACGCCCAGCGCGGCCCAACCGCGGGCCTGTCGCGCGGCACCCGCGAGCGCCGTCTGCGGGCATTGCTGCAGCGCGTTGCCGATGCCCAAGCGCAGCAACACTGGATGACCCCGCCTGGCGTCAGCGCCTACGACGCGGTACGCGCCGCGCAGGCGCTGGCACCGCGCGATCCGCGCGTGCTGCAGGCTGCGGCGCGCGTGGTGCCGGCAAGCCAGCGTTGTTTCGAGGACGAACTGCGCAACAATCGCCTGCGTGCCGCGCGTGGGTGTCTCGATGCCTGGCAGGCACTGACACCCAATGCCGATGCCCTGGCCGGCGCGCGTCGCCGCCTTGCACAACGCTGGGTTGCGGTCGGAAGCGAACGGCTGGGCCAGGAGGACGCCGCATTCGCCCGCCGTGCGCAGGACGAAGCGCACCAACTGGATCCCGAACTGCCGGAATTGGCGGAGTTCACGCGACGGGTCAAGGCCGTCGCCGAGCAGCGTTGAGTGGTTGCTGGCGGTGTCGGCAACTTCGGAGCTTGCCGAACCTGTAACTCAAACGAGGCTTCAAAGCCCCTATCCGATGACATCGCAAGCGCCGGAACTGCGGGGCGAGCGCACGCGCGACACGCTGTGTCGCCTCTAAAACAAAAGCGCAGTGAATCTGCTAAGCGCACTCCTTCCCCCACCGGGAGAAGGTGCCCTGAAGGGGCGGATGAGGGTGCGTGCGAAGCCTGGCGATCGGTCTCCATGCCGATGGATGAATGATCAGTCAGGCGGCGCATTGTGCGGTGGTGCGGCGCACAGGCTCCGTCCACCCTCCGCACACAACCACCTGCTCACTCCGCAATAAACAACGCCCGCACCGTCGCGCGCGCTGCATCCAGCGAAAAATACTCGGCCACGTTGCGCAAGCCGTTATCGGCCAGACGCTGCCACAGCGCTGCGTCCTGATACAGACGCACGATCGCAGCGGCGAACGCGTTTGCATCGTCGGCCACGCACACATCCTCGCCATCGCGCAGGTGCATGCCTTCCACCGCGCAGGTGGTGCCCACCACCGGCTGGCCGTGCGCCATGCTCAGATTGATCTTGCCTTTGACGCCCGCGCCAAAACGCAGCGGTGCCACCGCGATACGTGCGTTGTCCATGAACGGAACCAGATCCGGAACGTGACCGTGCAGCTGCACGCCGGTGCACTCGTCGGCCAACAATTTCAAGGCGTCAGGCAGGTCGGCACCGATACAATGAAACACCACATCGGGCAGCTGTGCACGGACCTGCGGAAAGATGGCGCTGATGAACCACTGCACCGCATCCACATTCGGCGGATGACGAAAGCCCCCGACGAACACCAGGTCGCGGCGTTGCGCGAAGCTGTGGCCACTGCCGGCGACGTCATGCAGGTTGGAAAGCAGGGCCGTGCGAATGTGCGGCGCATCTGTGCGCAGTTGCGCCTGTTCTGCGGCCGACACCAGCAAGGTGACATCGGTGGCCGCCATGATCTCGAGCTCGCGCAGGCGGGTGCGTTCTGCGCCATGCAGCAGATTGGCATCGCCAGCCACCTCGGCACCGCGGCGTTCGCGCAGGTAATGCAGGTCGACGGTATCGAACAAGGTGCGCGCCTGTGGCGCGTATTGCTTGAGCAACGGCAGACAGGCATGTGCGACGTGGTGGCGTACCAGTAGCACCACCGCAAACCGCGCACCGTGCGTGCGCAGCCAGCTGCCGACGCCTTCGAGAAACGGTGCGTACCAGACTTCGGCGCCGAGTTGCTGTAATGCCTGCGTATGGCGCCCGGCATGTTCGCGGCGGGTCGGCACGAAGACAACGTGGGCGCCTTCTTCGCGCAGCAGGCGGATCAGGTTGAACTGCCGCAGCGAGCCGGAATCGCGGTCCGGCTGCGGTACGCACTCGTCCAGGATCAATACCTGGCGCTGGCCGCGGTGCAGCAGTGCAGGCCCGGGCACGGTGCCCACCGGCAACTGCGCTTTAAGCGCCTGCTGCCACTTTTCGGCAAAGACGTTTTGATTGCGCACCTGATAGGCCTTCACCCCGGTGCGCGTATCGGTGCCGTTGCTGGTGCCCTCGTCATGCACCACCACGCTGGCCGGCTGCACCAGCACTTGGTAACCCGCTGCACGGACCGCAAACGCCAGATCGGTGTCTTCGTAGTACGCCGGCATGTAACGCCGATCCAGCCCGCCCAGCGTCTGCAACAGCGTGCGTGGCAGCGCGATGGCCGCGCCCGAGCAGTAATCCATCGCCCGCACATATGCATAGCGCGGGTCGTCGGACGATTCGAAGCGGCCGTAACTCCAGGCGCTGCCATCGCCGAACACCACGCCGCCGGATTCCTGCAGCCGCCCGTCCGGGTAGACCAGTTGCGCGCCGATCAGGCCGGCGCTTGGATGCTGGGCAAAGGTGTCGATCAACCGATCCAGCCAGCCGGGCTGCGGAATGGTGTCGTTGTTGAGCAGCACCACGAAATCGCCACGCGCCAGCGCAATGCCGTCATTGCAGGCGGCAATGAAGCCACCGTTGCTCGCACGCAGGTGATAGTGCAGGCCGGCAACTTGCGGCAATTGTTCGGCGGTGGCGTCGCTGCTGCCGTCGTCCACAACGATGATTTCCACATCCACCAGCGGCGGATGCGCCGCCAGCGAGCGCAGGCAAGCCAAGGTATGTGCGATGTGGTTGTAGACCGGAATCACCACCGACACCCGCGGCGCGGCGCTGTGCGGCAGCGCAAATGCGGCGAACGGGGCGGGTTGCGGCAGCCACAACGGCGTGCCGAGCGCGACCGGCGGCGCCTGCGTGTGGACGCGAATACGCTGCCAGGTGGCGCGCCAGCCGCGCGTGCGCATGCTGGCCATGCTGCGGTGGATCAGGCCAAGGATGCGATTGAACAGATAGCGCGCATCGGCCAAAGACATCGACATTGCGTTGGAACTCCAGCGTGGTATGGCAGTGAAACGTGGCGAGCAGAGCGCGGGGGCGAGGCAATTGGTGCGTCTGCCAACGCAGTGTACGAGCCGTGCCCGCTGCTGCCGAGAACACGTCGCTCCCAGCGAAGCGGCGTTGGTCGTTTTGTTAGCGGCTCTTAACGGTCGACGGGTGCGGTGGGTCACAGCCATGACAGCGCTGCGCTAGACTCGCCGGACTCTACATCCTCGCATTCCTGTGCCCCGACGCCACGACAACGACGCTCCCGACGATTTCGAGGACGATACCAACGCGCAAGGCTCCCGCTGGCAACGCAGACTCATCGTCTGGGGATTTGCCGCGTTCGCGCTGGCGCTCGGTTTCCTGATTCCCTATACGGTATATCTGAACAAGCAGGTCACCCAGCGCTTCGGCGAGTTGCGTTGGCAGATCCCGACCCGCGTGTACGGGCGGCCATTGGTGCTGGTGCCCGGCATCGCGCTGGATGCGGCCACGCTGAAGACCGAGCTGGATGCGGCGTCGTACAGTGACGACGGTCAGGCGAAGCTGCCTGGCACCTATCAGCAGGACGGCAGCCGCTTCACCATCGCCAGCCGCGGCTATATCGATGTGGATGGGCATGTGCCGGCGCGCCGTATCGACGTCAGCCTGGCGGGCGGGCGCGTGGCCACGCTGCGCGACGCCGGCGACCGCAAAGCGCTCGAAAGCGCACGCCTGGACCCGGCGCGCATTGCCACCCTGTACGGCCAAAAGCAGGAAGAACGCCGCCTGGTGCGCATGGAAGAAGTGCCCGAGCTGCTGGTCACCGGCCTGCAGGCGGTGGAAGATCGCGACTTCAACAGCCACCACGGCATCGATCTGAGTGGCATGGTGCGCGCGGCCTGGATCATGGCGCGCTCCGGCGGCCAGGTTCGCCAGGGTGCCAGCACGCTGACCCAGCAGTTGGCCCGCAGCGGCCTGCTCGGCATCGGCAAGGAACAGACGCTGACGCGCAAGTTCAACGAGATCCTGTACGCGGTGATCATGGAGGCGCGTTACGACAAGCGCACCATCCTGGAGGCCTATCTCAACCAGGTGTATCTGGGCCAGCGCGGCGGGCAGGCGATCCACGGTGTGTCGTCGGGCGCCGAGCTGTGGTTCGGCCGCGAACTCAATTCGATGACCACCGAGCAGATCGCGTTGTTGATCGGGCTGGTCAAGGGGCCGTCGTACTACGACCCGCGGCGCAACCCGGAGCGCGCGCTGGACCGGCGCAATTTCGTGCTCGGCAAGCTGCACGAAAACAACCTGATCAACGACGCCGAGTACAAGCGCGCGCTGGCCGCGCCGCTGGGCGTGCCCACCGAGCCCGGCCTGGTCGCAGCCAATCGTTTCCCCGCCTATGTGGACTTGGTGCGGCGCCAGCTGGCGCACGATTACCCGGAAGGCGTCCTGCAGGGCGCCGGCATGAGCGTGCTCACGGGCATGTCGCCGTCTGCGCAGGCGTATGCCGAAGGGGCGGTCACCGGCACCATCAAGCGGCTGGACAACAAGAAGCGCCCGCCGCTGCAGGCCGGGCTGGTGCTCACCGACGTGCACAACGGCGATGTGCTGGCGGTGGTCGGCAGCCGCGAGGTGGCCAAGCCGGGCTTCAATCGTGCGGTGGAAGCGCAGCGGCAGGTGGGCTCGTTGCTCAAGCCGTTCGTGTACATGCTGGCGCTGGCCTCGCCGGACCGCTGGGCGCTGTCCAGCTGGGTCGACGACTCGCCGGTCACCGTGCAGCTCAGCCGCGGCAGGACCTGGTCGCCCGGCAATTCCGACAACCGCAGCCACGGCACTGTGCGTCTGGTCGATGCGCTGGCGCATTCCTACAACCAGGCCACGGTGCGGGTGGGCATGCAGGTCGGCGCAGACCGCATCGCGCAACTGATCCAGGTCTTGGCCGGCATCAAGGCCGAGCCCAATCCGGCCTTGATCCTGGGCACGACCGACCAGAGCCCGTATGGCATGGCGCAGCTTTACCAGTTCCTGGCGGCCGGCGGCGAGATCCAGCCGCTGCACGCGGTGCGCGGTGTGCTCGATCCGCAGGGCAAGCTGCTCAAGCGCTACGACAAGACCCCGGCACCGGCGCAGGAAGGCGATTCGGTGGCTGCCAACCTGATCAGCATCGGTCTGCAGCAGGTAGTCAGCAACGGTACCGCGCGCCAGCTGCTGGGCGATGGCCTGGGTCGCTTGTCGTCGGCCGGCAAGACCGGTACCTCCAACGATGGTCGCGACAGTTGGTATGCCGGCTATACCGGCGACCACCTGGCGGTGATCTGGATGGGCAACGACCAGAACGCCGAGACCGGCCTGTATGGCGCCACCGGCGCGATGCGGGTGTGGTCGAGCATCTTCGCCCGCCTGCCGAGTGCGCCATTGAAGGTCAGCGGCAGAGGCCTGGATTGGCAGTGGGTGGACGCCAGCGGTACCGGCGTGACCGACCCCGGTTGCCCGGGCGCGCGCCAGTTCCCGTTCGTGGTCGGCTTCACGCCGGCCTACGCCCCGTGTGCCGGCAATGCACCATCGATCGAAGCTGCGCCCGGCGAAGCGGCCGCACCCGCCGAACAATCCAGCGGCGGTGGCTGGCGCCGCTTCTTCGGTCTGGAAAAGAAGCCCGAACAACCCGCCCCGGCGCCTGCCACGGCCCCACCGGCGCATTGATTTGGAGTCACCCATGAACCGAATGCACCGTTTGCTGGTCATGATCGCCGTATCGGCCGCAGTCACCGCCTGCGTCACCGCACCGCCCGCACCGCCACCGACGCCGGTGGACCCGACGACCCCGACCCAGCGGCTGTTGCTGATCGAACGCGACGCTGGCGTGGACGACACCGAGCTGTCGGTGCAGCCGCTGCGCGACCCGCAGGTCGATGATTTGCGCGACACCTCAAAGAGCAAGCGTCAGGCCGGCGATCTGGCCGGCGCCGCCGCGGCGCTGGATCAGGCGCTGGGCCTGGTGTCGGGCGACCCGGCGATTCTGCAGGAACGCGCAGAAGTGTCCGTGCTGCAGGCCGACTGGCCGGCCGCCGAGCGCTTCGCCAAGCAGGCGATCGCGCTTGGCTCCAAGACCGGTCCGCTGTGCCGTCGCCACTGGGCCACCATCGAGCAGTCGCGGCTGGCGCGAGGCGAGAAGGAGAATGCTGCCTCGGCCAGGGCGCAGATCGCTGGCTGCACGGTGCCGGGCCTGAAGCGGTACTGAGATCTGCCACTCGGCGGGGCGTACCGCCTGACGACAGACCACCGGTCGCTGACGGAATCGCGTCTGGCGTGAAGCGGGTGTTGGGCATGCAGTGCGGGCAGCGTGCCTGCGCCTGGCTGCACTCCGTCACGTACACCCAGCCGCATCACTGCGCACGCGCTAGGCTGTCGCGCTTCCTCTGCGCTTTCCGTTTGGTCTCATGTCCCAACTTGCCACTGTCAGCATCGAAGCGCTCAGCGAGGGTGGGGCGCTTGCGCGTCAGCTCGACGCCTTCGCGCCACGTGCTGCGCAGTTGCGCCTGACCGGAGCGATTGCCGAGGCATTCGAGCAGCGCGATGTGTTGCTGGCAGAGGCCGGCACCGGCACCGGCAAGACCTACGCCTATCTGGTGCCGGCGCTGCTGTCCGGGCTCAAGACCATCGTTTCCACCGGCACGCGCGCGCTGCAGGATCAGCTGTTCCATCGCGATCTGCCGCGCGTGCGCGCCGCGCTGGGCGTGGGCCTGCGTAGCGCGTTGCTGAAGGGCCGCGCCAACTATCTGTGCAAGTACCGCACCCAGCAGGCGCGCGGTGAGCCGCGCTTTGCCACGCCCGAACAGGTCTCGCAGTTCCAGCGCATCGTGGCCTGGAGCGGGCGCACCCAGTCCGGCGACATGGCCGAACTCGAAGCCTTGCCCGACGACTCGCCGCTGCTGCCGATGGTGACCTCCACCGTCGACAACTGCCTGGGCACCGAATGCCCGTTCTATAGCGAGTGCTTCGTGGTGCAAGCGCGCCAGCGTGCGCAAGCGGCCGATCTGGTGGTGGTCAATCACCATCTGCTGCTGGCCGATCTGGCGCTCAAGCAGGAAGGCTTCGGCGAAATCCTGCCTGGCGCGCAGGCCTTCGTCATCGACGAAGCGCATCAATTGCCGGAGCTGGCGGCCAATTTCTTCGGCGAAAGTTTCGGCATGCGGCCGTGGCAGGAGCTGGCGCGCGACTGCATGGTCGAAGCGCGCCTGGTGGCCGGCGCGCAAGCCAGCCTGCAGGCGCCGATCCTGGCTCTGGACGACGCCTTGCGCAGCCTGCGCGCCGGCATGGAGGGGTTGCCGGCGCGTGGCACGCAATGGCGTGCGCTGGCCAAGCCGCAGGTGCGCGAAGGGTTCGACGCGGTGCTGTCGTCATTGGCACGGTTGGGCCAATCCCTGCTGCCTTTGCGTGAGGCCTCGCCTGGCTTCGATGGCTGCACCGCACGTGCGCAAGAAGCCTTGAATCGCCTGTCGCGCTGGTTGGGCGAAGACGTGTCAGTAGCTGATTTCGCGCAGGATCCGCCAGAAGAGACCGTCGACAACGATGTGCTCTGGTACGAACTCAGCCCGCGCGGCTTCCGCTGCCAGCGCACGCCGCTGGATGTATCCGGCCCGTTGCGCGAGCATCGCGAAAAATCGCATGCAGCCTGGGTATTCACCTCGGCCACGCTGGCGGTGGGCGGCGAGTTCGACCACATTGCGCAGCGTCTGGGTTTGAATGATCCGGTGACCTTGCTGCAACCCAGCCCGTTCGATTGGGCGCGTCAGGCCTTGTGCTATCTGCCGCCGAACCTGCCCGATCCGGCCGCACGCGGGTTTGGCACTGCGCTGATCGGTGCGTTGACGCCGGTGCTGGAAGCCTCCAAAGGCCGTGCGTTTCTATTGTTCGCCTCGCACCGCGCGCTGCGCGAAGCGGCCGAAGCCTTGCGCGGTGCGCCGTGGCCGTTATTCGTGCAGGGTGAGGCGCCGCGCGCGACCTTGCTACAGCGCTTCCGCGATTCCGGTAACGGTGTGCTGCTGGGCTCGGCCAGTTTCCGCGAGGGCGTGGACGTGGTCGGCGATGCCTTGAGCGTGGTGGTGATCGACAAGCTGCCGTTCGCCGCGCCCGACGACCCGGTGTTCGAAGCGCGCCTGGATGCGATTCGCCGCGAGGGCGGCAACCCGTTCCGCGACGAGCAGCTGCCGCAGGCGGTGATCGCGCTCAAGCAGGGCGTGGGTCGACTCATTCGCAGCGAAACCGACCGTGGCGTGCTGGTGCTGTGCGACCCGCGGCTGGTCAACAAAAGCTATGGACGCACCTTCATGAAATCGCTGCCGCCATTTGCGCGCACCCACGCCATAGCCGATGTGCAAGCGTTTTTTGGTGTTGCAGAGGCGGTGGGCGACAATGGCGTACTCGCGTTGCCGTTCGGCGATGATCGATCTTCTTATTCTTTCTGACTGCGGCCCTGCCATGAACGTCCTCGCCTTCGAGACCTCCACCGAAGCCTGTTCCGTCGCCGTGCACGTCGACGGTCGCGTGATCGAGCGCTTCGAACTGGCGCCGCGCCGCCACGCCGAACTGGCGCTGCCCTGGGCCGAGCAGCTGCTGGCCGAGGCAGGTATTACGCGCCGCCAGCTCGATGCGATTGCGGTCGGCCGTGGCCCTGGCGCGTTCACTGGCGTGCGTCTGGCGATCGGCATTGCGCAGGGCATCGCCTTGGCGCTGGATGTGCCGGTGCTGGCCGTTTCCACGTTGCAGGTGCTGGCCCTGCGCGCGCCGGCCGAAGCGAGCCATGTACTGGCCTGCATCGATGCGCGCATGGGCGAGGTGTATGCCGGTGTCTTCGCGCGCGGTGACGACACGGTGCTGGAACTGGCGCCGGAAGTGGTCTGCGCGCCGGAAGCACTCGTGCTGCCCGATACGGCGCAGCGCATGGCCGCTGTCGGCACCGGTCTGGCGGCTGCCGATGCGCTGCTGCAACAGCGCTTTGCGACGCGCCTGACCAGTGTCGATGCCGCCGCGCTGCCGCGTGCCGCCGATCTGCTCACGCTCGCGGTGCCGGCCCTGCGGCGCGGCCAAGGCGTGGCGCCGGAGCGGGTGGAGCCGGCCTACCTGCGCGACAACGTCGCGCTCACCCTGGTCGAGCAACAGGCCGCCCGCGCCGCGAAGGCGGCCGGCGCATCGCCATGACCGATGCTGCCCGGCATGCGCGTTTTCGCGGTTGCCTGCTCGGTCTGGCGGTGGGCGATGCGCTAGGCACCACGCTCGAATTCTGCGCGCCGGGCAGCTTCACGCCGATCGACGACATGCACGGCGGCGGCCCGTTTGCCTTGCGGGCCGGGCAGTGGACCGACGACCCCTCGATGGCCTTGTGCCTGGCGCATAGCCTGCTGCATCGGCAGGGCTTCGACGCGGCCGATCAGATGAACCGCGATTGCAATTGGTACCAGCACGGTCAGCTCAGCAGTACCGGTGCCTGCTGCGATATCGGTGCGACCGTGCGCCAGGCGCTGGAGCGCTATCTGGATGGCGGCCCGGCCTTCGGCGGCGGCACCGATCCGCGCTCGGCTGGCAATGGTTCGTTGATGCGGCTGGCGCCGGTGGCGATGTATGACGCGCAGTGTCCTGACCAACTGGCCGATCGCGCGGACGACAGTTCGCGCACCACCCATGCCGCTGCCGAAGCACTGGATGCCTGCCGGCTGTTCGCGGTCCAGCTGCGCGCCGCGCTGCTTGGAGGCACGCGCGATCAGGTGCTCCATGCGCAACCGGAAACGTCGCTGACGCCTGCAGTCCACGCATTGGCGATCCGCGACCATGTCGCCGTGCCCGCCGCGCAGATCTGCGGTATGGGCTATGTCATCGATTCGCTGTCGGCAGCGCTGTGGTGTTTCGCCACCACCGAGAGCTGTGCCGAGGCCGTGCTGCGTGCCGCCAACCTGGGCGACGATGCGGACACCACCGCAGCGATCTGCGGGCAGCTCGCCGGCGCGTTTTACGGCATCGACGGCATCCCGGCCGCCTGGCGCGAACGCGTGCAGGATGCGGCAGAGATTGTTGTGCTGGCAGACCGGTTGTACGAGGCGGCGTCAGTGGCCTGAGGCCGCAGCCACGATTCAACGGACCGGCACGTATGCAGCACGCTGTAGGTGAAGCGCCGGCGTCGTGCTTGCGGCCCTTGATGGGGGGGGGCGGCCCGATCAGGCGTGATTGCGGTGCCAGACTGGTGCACGCGCGTGGCGGTGTGCGTGCTGTCTCTGCCTCGCTATCGCAGTGGACGCTGTGCGGATCGCGCGCGTCGCCGCAGCGGCCTTGCCGCCGCATTGCAGTGTTTATCAGGTCAGCGCCGCCAGGGTGTGGCGCGATGCGCGGCGCAAGCAACGCGCCCGCTACCTCAGCGATCGTCGTGCAGCTCGCCGCCGGGCAGGAACAACCAGGTGCGCGTGACCTGCAGGATGTCCACATCGTCCTTGGTCTTGGGCAGCGGCGGGAACGGCTGCGCCAGTTGCACCAAGCGTAATGCGGCATCGTCGAGCAGCGGAACCCCGCTGGAGACCAGCACGCTGCTGCTTTCCACGCTGCCGTCGCGGCGCACGCCCACGTTGATGACGACCTTGCCGCCCAGCCGGCGGCGGCGGGCGTCGTCGGGATAATTCAGATTGCCCACGCGCTCGGCGCGGTCCACCCAGGCGCGTAGATAGTTCGCATATGCGTATTCGCGGGTGCTGGCCGAGACGAACTTGCGGTTCGGGCGTTTGGCGTACTGCTCGGAGCGCAAATGCACTTCGGCTGCGAGCCGGGCCATTTCGGCATCGCGCTGCAAGCGTTGCGCATCTGCAGGAGTGAGTGGGTCGGTCTGCGGATTGGGTTGTGGCGTCGGCACGGCCTGCTCGCCGCGACGGCTGGTCACCACGCGGGTCTGGGTCGGCGCCGGCGCGTTCACGCTGGTGGCGCGTTGTGCCTGTGGCGCCAGCCCGGTGCGGTCCTGTGGCACCACGCCCGGCTGGCTGTCGCGCGGGCGCTGCGCGGTGTCGTGATTGCCGCCGCCCTGCTGGTTGGCCTGGGCCAGGAAGTCGGCCTGCTTGGGCGTCAACGGTGTGCTGGTCTGGCTGAAGATCACATCCAGGGTTGGCACCAGTGGCGCGTCTTCGCTGACCGCAAACACCACGCCCAGGATCAGCACGCCGTGCAACAGCAGCGAGATCACCAGCGTCATCATCAGCCGGCGACCGTCGTCCATCGGTGCCGGCAGCGCCGCGGCCGTGCTCATTGCGCGGCGCCTGCCTCGATCGCGTCGAACAGCAGCCCGGCGATGTTCAGGCCGAACTGGGCATCCAGCTCGCGCACGCAGGTGGGGCTGGTGACGTTGACCTCGGTCAGGTAATCGCCGATCACATCCAGGCCCACGAAGCGCATGCCGCGGCGGCGCATTTCCGGGCCCACCTGAGCCGCGATCCAGCGGTCGCGCTCGGACAACAGCCGGCCTTCGCCGCGCCCGCCGGCCGCCAGGTTGCCGCGGAACTCGTCGCCCTGCGGAATCCGCGCCAGGCAGTAATCCACCGGCACGCCGTCCACCAGCAGGATGCGCTTGTCGCCGGCGCTGATGTCGGGGATGAAGCGCTGCGCCAGGGTCAGCTTGCGGTTGCCGTCGGTCAGCGTTTCCAGAATCACGTTGAGGTTGGGGTCGCCGGTGCCGCTACGGAAGATCGAGCGCCCGCCCATGCCGTCCAGCGGCTTGAGTACCGCCTGACCATGCTCCAACACAAAGGCCTTGAGCGCGGCGGCATCGCGGCTGACCAGGGTGGGCGGGCAGCACTGCGGAAACAGCAGCGCTGCCAGCTTCTCGTTGTAGTCGCGCAGGCCCTGCGGGTCGTTGACGATCTGCGCGCCGGCGCGCTGCGCCACGCTTAGCACCTGGGTGTCGTAGACGAACTCCGCATCCACCGGCGGGTCCTTGCGCATCAACACCACCTGGCCGGGGCCGAATTCCAGCTCGGCGAACTCGCCCAGCGTGAACCAGTTGGTCTTGTCTTCGCGTACGCTCAGCGGCGCGACCTGCGCCACCGCGCGGCCTTCGCGCAGGCTCAGCCCGCCCGGGCGCACGTAATGCAGGCGGTGGCCACGGCGCTGGGCGTCCAGCAGCATGGCAAACGTGGTGTCTTTGGCGATCTTGATGGAGGCGATGGGATCCATCACCACGACGACGTCGAGCGACATGGGGCTAAACCTTTCGAACAAGCTGCCGATGGTAACTTGCCGATGGTAACTTCAAGCGATGGGCGATGGCGCGCCCGGCGGGTCGTAGTGCGCGACTTGCCGGCCGGGACGCGCCCAGACGTGGTCGGAACGTCCGCCTGGCGGGGCCCCGGCAATGCGCCCTTGACAGTCGATGCTGGTCTTGGGATATACATGCAGTTTCGTAGCGACGTCGGAAGGGATGACGCGTCGCGCGCCTGGGGATATGTGATGAGTGAAAACATTGCTGCGGGTGGGGAACTCGCAGGACTCAAGGTGATGGTGATCGATGATTCGAAAACCATTCGCCGCACCGCCGAAACGCTGCTGAAGCGGGAAGGTTGTGAAGTAGTGACAGCAACGGATGGTTTCGAGGCACTGGCCAAAATTGCGGACCAGCAACCTCAGATCATTTTTGTTGACATCATGATGCCGCGCCTGGATGGCTACCAGACGTGCGCGTTGATCAAGGGCAACCAGCTCTTCAAATCGACGCCGGTAATCATGTTGTCGTCCAAGGATGGGCTGTTCGACAAGGCACGCGGCCGCATCGTCGGTTCCGAGCAATATCTGACCAAGCCGTTCACCCGTGAAGAACTATTGAGCGCAATCCGCACGTACGTCCACGCCTGACCAGGGGGAAAGGCAACATGGCTCGAATTGTATTGATCGAGGACTCGCCCACCGACAGCGCAGTCTTCAGTCAATGGCTGGAAAAAGCAGGCCATACGGTCGTCGCCACCGATAACGCAGAAGAGGGACTTGAGCTGGTTCGCAGCCAGGTGCCCGATCTTGTGTTGATGGATGTGGTGTTGCCCGGCATGAGCGGCTTCCAGGCAACGCGTGCACTTGCACGCGACCAGGCTACCAAGGACATCCCCGTGCTGCTGGTCAGCACCAAGGGCATGGAAACCGACAGGGCCTGGGGTTTGCGACAAGGTGCCAGCGACTACATCGTCAAGCCGCCGCGCGAAGACGATTTGATCGCGCGCATCAGACAACTGGTGCGTTGATGCGCTCTCCATTCGATATTCTCGAAGACTACGAGCGTCGTAGTCTTGCGCACGCCACGCCGCTGCCGGAACGCCAGTTCTCTGCAGATATCTGGCGCGGCGTAGGTTACCGCGTCGGTACCCGGCGATTGGTTTCTGACTTCCGCGAAGTGGCGGAAATCGTGCCGATGCCGCCAGTGACTCCGGTGCCGGGCGCACAGCCCTGGCTGCTGGGCGTGGGCAACCTGCGCGGCAATCTATTTCCGGTGATCGATCTGAAGCAGTTCCTGGAGGGCCGTCGCACGGTGCTGCAGGAAGGCCAGCGTGTGCTGATCATGCGTCAGAGCGGCGGCGACGTCGCCCTGACCATCGATGAGCTGTACGGCCAACGCAGCTTCGAGCAGGTCCAGGCGGTGGAACCCGGCGAGTTGGCGCAAGGCCGCTACGCCCACTTTATCGACCGTGCCTTCCGCAACGAGACGCAGGACTGGGGGGTGTTTTCCCTGGCCTTGCTGTCGCGCACTCCTGAATTCCGGCAGGCCGCGGCCTAAGCCGCGACCCTGCCACGTCATACAGATCGAGGTCGAACCATGAGTACCGCCCCGGACGCCCGCAAGACCAACAAGCTCGGCAGCGTCAGCACCAGCTTCTGGCTTGGCTTGCTGGTGTTGTCGATGATCGTGTTTGGCGCCAACACCGGCGTCGCGACCTGGCAGAGCAGTCATCTTGCCGGCGCCGGTGTTAGCGCGGCCGACTTGCAGGTGCTTTCGCAGCAGCTGGCTAACCAGGGCCGCGAAGCGGTCTCCGGCGACACTAAGGCATTTGCCGCGTTCAAGGAGACCAAGGGCCGCATCGACAGCACGGTCAACGATCTGGATGGCCGTTACGGCCAGGAAGGCCCGATCGCCAGCTCGATGTCGCAGCTCAAGGCGACCTGGGTGCCGCTGAGCAAGAACGCCGATCAGGTCATCGCCAGCGAACAGGCGGTGCTGGCGATCGCAGTCAACGCCAACCGCTTCTCCGGCAGCGTCCCGCAATTGCAGGCGCAGTTGAACGAAGTGGTGCGTGCGATGACCGTCAGCGGCGCGCCGGCTTCGCAGATCTACAACACCTTGCAGCAGGTCGTGGTAGCCGGAACCATGGCGCGGCGGGTGACCGAAATCCGCGCCGGCGAAGACGATGCGGTCGCGTCCGGCGACGCGCTGGCACGCGACTCGGTGGTGTTCACGCAGATGCTCGAAGGCTTGCGCGCAGGCAACGAGGAACTCGGCATCGCCGCGGTCCGAAACCCGGCCGCGTTGTCGGCGCTGGAACAGTCGCAGGCCCAGTGGACGAGGATGAAGAGGGACGTCGACGCCATCCTCGCCAACTCGCGCAACCTGTTTGCCGCGCAGTCCTCGGCTGCCGCGCTGACGGCTGGCTCCAGCAAGATGCTCGACGACAGCAAGAAGCTGTTCGATGCGTTCTCTTCGTTCGGTTCGGTGCGCGACACGCGCCTGTTCCCGAACTTCTGGCTGGGCGTGGTGTCCGGCCTGGTCGCGCTGCTGGCGATCATCGGCTTCGTGTGGAGCTCGGTGCGCGTGCGGACCCGCGAGCAGGACGTGCGCTACCAGTCGCAGGTGGAATTCAACAGCCGCAACCAGCAGGCGATTATGCGGTTGCTGGACGAAATCAGCTCGCTCGGTGAGGGTGACCTGACGGTGAAAGCCTCGGTGACCGAGGACATGACCGGTGCCATCGCCGACGCCATCAACTACGCCGTGGACGAACTGCGCCACCTGGTGACCACCATCAACGACACCTCAGCCAAAGTGGCCGTGTCGACCCAGGAAACCCAGGCCACGGCCATGCAGCTGGCCGAAGCGGCCGGCCAGCAGGCCAACCAGATCACCACTGCTTCCGAGCGCATCAGCGAAATCGCTGCCAGCATCGAACAGGTGTCGCGCAACTCCACCGAGTCGGCCGAAGTGGCGCAGCGCTCGGTGGTCATCGCCGCCGAAGGTGCCGGCGTGGTGCGCGAGACGATTCAGGGCATGGATCAGATTCGCGACCAGATCCAGGAAACCTCCAAGCGCATCAAGCGGCTGGGCGAATCCTCGCAGGAAATCGGCTCGATCGTGGAACTGATCAACGACATTTCCGAGCAGACCAACATCCTGGCGCTCAACGCTGCGGTGCAGGCAGCATCGGCCGGCGAGGCCGGCCGCGGTTTCGCCGTGGTGGCCGACGAAGTGCAGCGCCTGGCAGAACGCACCTCCAGTGCGACCCGACGCATTGAAGGTCTGGTGCAGACCATTCAGGCCGATACCAACGAAGCGGTCAGCTCGATGGAGCAGACCACCTCCGAAGTGGTGTCCGGTGCGCGCCTGGCCGAAGACGCCGGCACCGCGCTGACCGAAATCGAGCGCGTGTCCAACGCCTTGAATAACCTGATTAAGAACATCTCCATCGCCGCGCACCAGCAGTCGGCCGCGGCGACGGATATCACACAGACCATGGGCGTGATCCGTCAGATCACCAGCCAGACATCGCAGGGTGCGGAGCAGACGGCCGAATCGATCGGCAACCTGGCTCAGCTCGCTGCCGATCTGCGCCGTTCGGTCGCCGACTTCAAGCTGCCGGCGTGACAACGACGCGGAACGGGAAAGGATCAGCAGATGGCGCCTAGTAGCGTTACGTCGATGCAGAAAGTGACCGGTTGCTGCGCTAGCGGCAAGTCGGTCGTAGTCAGGGGGCTGCAATGAGCGCGCTTCGCGATGCGATGAGTCACGCCGCACTGGGCTGGGTCAAGCCAGAGCTGGACGAGACGTTGCGCCAGGCGCGCAACGAGATCGAATACTTTGCCGAAGAACCGTCCGACACCAGTCGGATGCGGTTCTGCGCCGGCTATCTGCACCAGGTGCAGGGCACGCTGCGCATGGTCGAGTTGTATGCGCCGGCGATGGTGGCCGAAGAGCTCGAGCTGCTGGCCCAGGCCGTGCAGGTGGGCGAGGTCGCCGACCGCGATGAAGCCTGCGCCATGCTGATGCGCGGCACCGTGCTGCTGCCCGATTATCTGGAGCGCTTGCAGAACGGGCACCGCGACATTCCGATCGTGTTGTTGCCGCTGCTCAATGAGATCCGCGCCACCCGTGGCCAGCCGGGTCTCAACGAGAGCGTGCTGTTTGCGCTCGACCCGCAGTCGGGTGTCGCCACCGAGGCCGAGCTGGATCACGCGCGCGGTAGCTTGAGCGGGCGCAATCGCGAATTGCTCGACACCGTTGGCAATGCGGTCAAGGAAGAATTGCTGCGCGTCAAAGATGCGCTGGACCTGCATCTGCGCACCGGCGGTGACATCGCCAAGCTGCAGACCCAGGTCAAGGATCTGGGCAGCGTTGCCGACACCCTGGGCATGATGGGCCTGGGTGTGGCGCGCAATGTCGTCGTGCAGCAGCGCGATGCGTTGGCGCGCGTGGTCGATGGCCAGACCCAGATGGACGACAACGTGCTGCTGGATATCGCCGGCGCGCTGCTGTACGTGGATGCCTCGCTGGACGATCAGGTGGCCAGCCTTGGCGCCGATCCGGGCGATGGCACCGAAGTCATCAACAGTGCCAACTCCTCGGAAGTGCGCCGCACGGTCGATGTGCTGGCGCAGCAAGCGATCGCCAACTTCGGTGCGGCGCGCGAGCACTTCGTCGCCTTCATCGAAACCAACTGGGACCATGCCCGCCTGGCCAATGTGCCGCACCTGCTCGGCGAAGTCGGCGGTGCATTGCGCATTCTCGAATTGCCGCAGGCTGCCGATTATCTGGAAGGCGTGCGTGGTTACGTCGATCTGGAACTGATCTGCAAGCAGCGCGTGCCCAGTGGCCGACAGCTGGATACGCTGGCCGATGCGATGGCCAGCCTGGAGTACTATCTGGAAGCCCTGCGCGAGCGCCGTCCCGGCCGCGAGGAGATTCTGGACATCACCCGCAACAGCCTGGAAACGCTGCGTTATTGGCCGCTGCCGTCGGGCGAGCCGTCCGATTTGCCGATCGGTGCCGACCAGCCGGGCAGCGTGGCCGAACCGCAGACGGTGGCCGCCACGCCGTTGCAGCATGCGGACACGCCGCAGGCCGCCAACGATGCCGCGCCCACGCCGTCGCTGGAATGGGTCAACGAAACCGTGGTCGAAACGCCGTTCGCTGCCAGGGTGGTGCACGACACCGGCGCCGCCGCGACCGATACGATGTTTTCGTTCGACCCGGTTGCCGCTGAAGAAACCGTGTCCGGCCAGTCGCATGTGCCGTTCACCGTGGCGCCGCTGGATCTGTCCGACGACGGCGCGCAAGCGCCCGGTGACTGGCAGCTGGAAACCACCGAGCAGGTCGCGCCAATCGCCACCTCTGCGTTCGACCCGGTGTCGGCCGAGCAGGATGGCAACGAGGTCGTGCAGGTCAGCTATACCGTGGATTTGAGCGCGCTGGAGCAAGAGCACGCTGCCGAGCCGGTGGTTGCCGAAGACGCGCCGCTGCAGATCGAGCAGATCGCGCTGCCTGGCGATGCCGAGCAGACCGAAGCGCCGTTGGATTTCATTGCCGAGAACGCAACGCGTCGTGCGCAGACCAGCATCGAAGATGCGTTTTCGCCGCCGCCGCTTCCGCCGCAGGAACTGGAAGACCCGTTCGTCGAACCCGTGCAGGAGCCGCAAGACGCACCGTGCGAAGCAACAGCCGAGGCCACCGCTTCGCGCGTGCAACAGGCGGTGGTCAGCGAGTTCGAACTGGACGACGCATCCGCCGCGTTCCTGGCCCCACTCGATGCAGCGGCCGCGCAGTTCGATGTGCAGCAGCCGCAGGCGACGACTGTCCCGGCCGACGCTGAAACCGCGCAGGCATCTTCCGAACCCGTGTCCAGCGAAGGTACTCAGGCTGCGACCGCCGCTGATGCCGGCATTTTCGGCGGCTTCGGCGACAGCGATATCGACGACGATATCCGCGACGTCTTCCTGGAAGAATTCGACGAAGAACTGGTCAACCTGGGCCAGTTGTTGCCGGTGTGGCGCGCCGCGCCGAACAACCCGGAACACCTGCGCCCGATCCGCCGCGTCTTTCACACCCTGAAGGGCAGTGGGCGCTTGGTCGGTGCCAGCGTGCTCGGCGAGTTCAGCTGGAAAATCGAGAGCATGCTCAACCGCGTGCTCGATAATTCGCGACCGGCCAGCCCGGCGCTCGTGGCGATGGTCGAATTGGCGTACGACGTGCTGCCGCAGTTCAACGCCGCGCTACGCAACCAGGGGCGCATCAACGCCGACCTGCCGGAAATTCAGGCCATTGCCGAGCGCGTTGCGGCAGGCGAAGAGGTCTACTACGTGCCCGCAGCCGCGGCGCCGGTGGCAGACGCCGGCGCGATTCTGGCAGCAACAAGCGTGGTTGCCGCCAGCGGTGGAACGCCGGCTTCGGTGGACAGCGTGCTGCGCGAGATCCTCGAAGCCGAGGTCGCCACCCATCTGGACACGGTAAACGGGTGGCTGCAGGCCAGCCAGGCCGAGCCGCAGTTGCCGACCGAAGAACTGCTGCGCGCCGTGCACACCATGAGTGGCGCGTTCGCGATGACCGACGTGCCGGAAATCACGTTGGTGACGACGCCGGCCGAAAGCTACGTCAAGCGTCTTCTGGCCGCCTCGGTCACACCGTCGGCCGCCGGCTTGGATGCCATTGCCGCCACCGCTGCCGCGATTGCCACCACGGTGACGGCACTACGCGCCGATGCGCCGTTGATTCCCTCGTTTGCACCGTTGACCGAGCGCTTGCGTGCGCTGGTGGACACCTTGCCGGAAGCGCAGTGGCCGCCGCAGGTGTTCCTGGACGAGCTGGACGATGTCGATGCACCCAGCGACACGGTAGACGACAACAATGCCTCGGTCGAACTGACCGGTGCGCAGGATCTGTCGCAGTACCTCGATGCTAGCGCGCTGCCCTTCGACGCGCCCGCACCGGCGCAAGACACCGAAGACACACAGCCGCAGTCGGACGACGCGCCGATTGCCGTGGACGCGTTGGCCGATGCAGAAGCCGAGCACGATTCGGCGCTTGCCGTGGACGCGCCTGCATCGCACACAGTCGACGATCTCGGTCACCTTGCCTCGCACGAACACGTCGATGCGTCTGCCGAATCCGCGCATGCACCGAGCGACGACGCGCTGGTCCCGGCTGTTGTCTCTGCGCAGCTTGCCGATGCGATCAGCACCCATGCCGACACCGTTGCGGTAGAAGAGCCAGCCGACGCAGAAGCCGCGTTGGGCGATGCACAAACGCTGGCTGCGGCCGATGCCGAGCAGGCCACGGACACGCATGCGCAGCACGTGCCGACGCACGACGATCAGGGTGCAGCAGGCGCTGACGACGCGGTCGAGAGCAGCGAAGCACTTGCGTCCGTGTACACAGGCACGGCATTGGCTGAAGACGCTGACGCAACCAACGCGGAAGACTGGACGCCGGGAACCCCGGCGCTGGACAGCGTGCCGACCGACCAGGAAGGCCACGCGGCCGATCAGCTTCGCCACGAACACGCGGACACGCACGAACACGCCGGCGAACAGCCGGCAGACGAAGCGGCGCAGCACGGCGACGCCGCGCTGCCGCATGCTGGGCAGTCGCATACCGGAGAACAGCAGCACGCCGAGGTCGCCGCGCCGCTGGGCGAACACGCAGACATCGAAGCGTACGCGTCGTCGGATCAGCAGGTGGATTCGGGCGAGTCCGCAGCTTCGGACGCGCAGTGGCATGCAGGCGAGCAGGTGCCATCGGAGCAGGACGTCGAATCCAGCGAGCAGCTGCAGACGGACGCGCATTCCGACGAGCACGCTGGCGAAGCCGAACACGCTACGGAACACGAGCGTGCCGAGGCCGAGCATGCGGAAACCGACCACTCTCGAACTGAGCAGGCCAACGCCGAAGTCATGCCCGATCACACCGTCGAATCGGTGCAGGCATTCGAAATGGCGCATGCAGCCGATCAGGTGGAAGAATCGGGCGATCCGCAGTCCGATACCGCACCACAACTGCACGACGCACAGGCTTCAACCTCCGAAGACGCGACGCATGCCGACGCGCATGCAGCGGCCGACGCGATTGCCGCAGCCGAGCACGTCGAGCACGCAGAACACGCAGAACATGAGGAACATGAGGAACATGCGGACGCTAGCGAACACGCCGTTGCCGACCAGTACGCCGACGACTCCGCAGAGCACCGCGCAGCCGCCAGCGATCGCGCCGCAGCCGACCACAGCGCAGCAGAGCCGGAAGACACCAACACCACTGCAGCCTTCAGCGCACCGGTGGAAGAGGCCGCGCCTGTCGAGACGGCGAGCAACGACGCGGGTGCGGCATTCGATATCGGCCCGCTCAACTTCGATCAACTCGACGGCGAGCTGGTCGACATCTTCGTCGAAGAAGGCCGCGACCTGCTGGACCATTGCGATGGCTTGATCGCCCGCATGCGCGAAGTGCCGGAAGACCGCGATGTCCTCAACGGACTGCAGCGCGATCTGCACACGCTCAAGGGCGGTGCGCGCATGGCCGGCATCAACGCCATCGGCGACCTCGGTCACGCGATCGAATCGCTGCTTGAAGCCGTAGCGGCCAACCGGACCGACATCGACCGCGACGACGTGCGTCTGTTCGAGCGCGGCTTTGATCGCCTGCACCAGTTGTTGACCCGCACCGGCAAGCACCGCGCCGTGGCGATGCCGACCGATCTGGTGGAAGCCTTCGAAACCCGTACCCGTGGCCGCAATGCCGCCCCGCCCAGCGACGCCGATGTCCGCGCGATCGCCAAAGTATCGGTGGAACCGGCACCGCTGTCCGCGCCGGTTCCGGTGGAAGGCCAGACCGAAGAAGGCTTCCTGCCGCGCGTGCAGCAGGAGCAGGTACGCGTGCGCGCCGACCTGCTCGACCGTCTGGTCAACCACGCCGGCGAAGTGGCGATCTACCGCTCGCGCCTGGAGCAGCAGTTGGGCGCGTTCCGCGGCGCCATGGGCGAATTGGATCGCACCAATGCCCGTCTGCGCGACCAGTTGCGCCGTCTGGATCTGGAGACCGAAGCGCAGATCGTGGCGCGTTATCAGCGCGAACAGGATCAGGGCGATCGCACCTTCGATCCGCTGGAACTGGACCGCTTTTCCACCCTGCAGCAGCTCAGCCGCGCGCTGAACGAATCGGCGGCCGACTTGGGCGGCTTGCAAGGTGTGCTGGAAGATCTGTCGCGTCAGTACGACGGCTTGCTGCAACAGCAGTCGCGCGTCAGCTCCGAACTGCAGGACGGCCTGATGCGCGCGCGCATGGTGCCGTTCGAGGGCTTGGTGCCGCGGTTGCGTCGTGTGGTGCGTCAGGCGGCCAGCGACACCGGCAAGCAAGTGCACCTGCTGCTGGAAGGCACCCAGGGCGAACTCGATCGCAACGTGCTCGATCGCATGGTCGCGCCGTTGGAACACATGCTGCGCAACTCGGTGGCGCACGGGCTGGAAACGCCCGAGCAACGCCGCGATGCGGGCAAGCCGGAAGAAGGCAGTATCGCGATCCGTCTGCGCCGCGAAGGTTCGGAAATCGTGCTGGAAGTGGCCGACGACGGCGCCGGGTTGGACCGCGAGGCGATCCGTCGCCGCGGCGAACAGCGCGGCTTGATCGAGCCCGGTCAGGAGCTCAGCGATGCCGAACTGGATGGACTGATCTTCGCCTCCGGTTTCAGCACCTCCGAGCAGGTCAGCCAGCTGGCTGGCCGTGGCGTGGGCATGGACGTGGTGCGCAACGAAGTGCGTCAGGTTGGCGGCTCGGTGGACATCCACTCGGTGCGCGGCCAGGGCGTCACCTTCACCTTGCGTCTGCCGCAGACGCTGGCGGTCACCCAGGCGGTGTTCGTGCGCATTGGGGAGACCACGTTCGCAGTGCCGGTGGGTTCGGTCAGCGGTATCGGCCGCATCTCGCGCACCCGTTACGAGTCGGGCGAGGGTGGATATCACTACGCCGGCGAAGAGTACGTGCTGCATGACCTCGGCTCGCTGGTCGGCCAGGCCGCCGCGCGTGCCGATGGCCAGGCGCAAGTGCCGTTGTTGCTGGTGCGTGCGGGCGATCTGCGCGCCGCGGTGGCAATCGATCAGGTGCTGGGCAACCGCGAAATCGTGGTCAAGCCGGTGGGCCTGCAGATCGCGTCGGTGCCCGGTATCTACGGCGCCACCATCACCGGCGATGGCCGCGTGGTGGTGATTCTGGACGTCGCGCCGCTGGTCCGTCGTTACCTCAGCCATCCAGCGCGTCAGACGCTGGAAACGCAGACCGAAGCGCAGCGTCAGGTGCCGTTGGTGATGGTGGTCGACGATTCGCTGACCATGCGCAAAGTCACCGGCCGTGTGCTGGAACGTCACAACCTGGACGTCACCACCGCCCGCGACGGTGTCGAGGCGCTAGAACTGCTCGAAGAGCGCGTGCCCGACCTGATGCTGCTGGATATCGAAATGCCGCGCATGGACGGCTACGAACTGGCGACCGCGATGCGTGCCGACCCGCGCTTCAAGGCGGTGCCGATCGTGATGATCACCTCGCGCAGTGGCGAAAAGCATCGCCAGCGTGCCTTCCAGATCGGCGTGCAGCGTTACCTGGGCAAGCCTTACCAGGAGTTGGATCTGATGCGAAACGTGTATGACCTGCTGGGGATCGCCCGTGTCCGAGACTAATGGCGCAATGGGAACTCCGGTTGCTTTGCTGGGTCGTCCGGGGCAGGCGCGCGAGCGCCTGCGCGAAGCGCTCGTCTTGGCTGGTGCGCAGGTGGTGCTGGAAGACGAGCCATCGGCGGTCGACGTGCAGATGCTGCGCGACGCCGAGCCGGTGGCGGTGCTGGTCGCACTCGAGCCGTTGATCGAAGACGCACTCGAAGCGCTGGAGCCGGCTTTCAACATGCCTGGCGTCACCGTGATCTTCGACGAGGCCGAACTAACGGTGCGTCGCGAGGGCTGGGAAGCGCAGCGTTGGGTGCGCCATCTGGCGGCAAAACTGCACGGCCACGCCGACGTCTTGCCACCGGGCACCGAAAGCGAACCATCGCTGCAGCCCGAGCCGGGTCTGGCGCTGGCCTCGCGCCAGCATTCGGACCTGCAGCTGGATCAACACCTGGAAGCCGCCGCGCATGCGTTCGAAACCGTGCCCAGCGATGCCTTGTGTGCGCGTGCATCCACGCATGACGCTGCGCCAGCCGCTTCGGAAAAGCCGGGTTTGACCCTGAGCGATTCCAGCACCTGGGGCTTGCTGGACGAAGTGACCGTGGTGGTGCGCCCGCGCGCCGAAGCACATGTGTCTTCAGCGGATGTGTCTTCGCTGTCGACCGGCGGATTGTCGCTGGTGGATCTGGAGCACAGCGGCAGCGTCACCGGCGCAGTGTTGGTGATGGCCGGCATCGGCGGGCCCGATGCGATCCGCCGTCTGCTGGCCGCATTGCCGCCGGAATTTCCGCGCGCGGTGCTGGTGCGCATGACCCTGGATGGCGGCCAGTACGGCAACCTGGTGCGGCAGATGGGGCGTGTGTCTGCGCTGCCGGTCGAACTGGGTGAGGCGGGGCAGGTGGTCGTGCCGGGCAAGGTGTATGTGCTCTCCGACGAGGTCGGCGTGCACCAGCATGCTGGCGCGCTGGCATTCGTGTCGCCGGCCGACCCGGCCGGTCTGATCGCTGCGCTGCCGCCGGCCGACAGTGCGGTGCTGATGCTCAGCGGTGCCAACGAGGCGATGGTAGAAGCATCGCTGGCATTGGCGGAGCAGGGCGGCTGGTTGGCCGGCCAATCCATCGACGGCTCTTACGACCCCGCCGCCGCCGCGCGGCTGGCGCGGCAAGGCATTCTGACCGGCGATCCTGCGCAGTTGGCGCAGGCGCTTGCACAGCGTTGGCCGGCATAAGCCGGGCGTTTCCTTTCGAATCGGAATCATGCGATGAGCTACGCCAATAACGACGAAATCCGCGGGGTCCTGATCCAGGCCGGACAGGAGCGTGTGCTGCTGCCGAACGCGACGGTGGCCGAGGTGATGTCGCGCGTGGCGGTCGAACCGCTGCCCGACATGCCGCATTGGGTGGTCGGGCGTATCGACTGGTACGGCTGGAAAGTGCCGCTGCTGTCGTTCGCACGCCTCAGCGGCATGGGTGAAGAGCCCACCGCAGTCAACAACAAGGTCATCGTGTTGAAGGCATTGGGCGGTAATCCGGCGTTGCCGTATTTCGCGCTGCTGAGCGCCTCGTTCCCGCAACTGATTTCGGTGCCGCGCGACGGCCTGCTGGCCGACGCATCGGAAGACGCGTTGCCCGAGGGCGTGCACATGCGCGTGCTGCTGGGCGAGCAAAGCGCTCTGTTGCCGAACCTGGACGCCATCGAAGCGCAGGTCGGTCAGGTGTTTGCGGCAGCTGCTGCCTGAGCGCGGTTGGTGCAGTGACTGTGCTCGCCGACAGGCGAGCGCAGTGGCACAGTGCAGCAGACGCCGGTTGCACTGATTGATCGGTGATGACTGCGTTGGTTGCAGTCGGGTGCTTTAATTCACGCACGGGATGAGGCACTGCGTTTCGGAGATGGCTTGCGGAGCGTGATCTCTATGCATCAGGTGGATGTGCACGTCGCAGAGAGATTGCACGCCTGTTTGAAGCGCGCATGTTGAGCGCGCAGCGGCCATGAGTCTTCCGGTATTTGCGCCGGTGCGGCACGCCGACGGCGTGGTGCTATGCGATCTGGCCGTTGTCGACCCGGCTGCAATGGCCGACTACCACACGCGTAACCGTGCGCACCTGGCCGATGCGATGCCGCTGCGGCCGCCTGTGTTCTACACCGTCGAGGGTTGGCGCCGCCTGTGTATCGCATACCGCAGCGCAGTGCCCGGCGAGCGTGAGTTGCAACTGGTGTTGCTGCAGGGCGAGCAGGTGATCGGCACCACTGGGTTCACCCAGATCCAGCGCGGCGCATTCCAGGCTTGCCACATGGGCTACGGCCTGGACGCCGCGCAGCAGGGGCGTGGCTTGATCCACTGGGCAGCCACGCAAGCAATTGCATTTGCCTTCGGCCCGCTCGGCCTGCATCGGGTGATGGCGCAACACGTTCCGGAGAATCTGCGCAGTGCGCGTGTGCTGAAGCGGCTTGGCTTCCAGATCGAAGGTTATGCGCGGCGCTACCTGCAATTGAACGGCCACTGGCGCGACCATGTGTTGACCAGCAGGTTGCGCGAGGACGACACATCTGGCGAAGGCGCAGTGGATGGTCAGCCCGGTTTAGGGCGCAGCGCCCGAGAGCTCGAGCCGTAATTCATCGGCGGCTAGTGTGGCGTTCCGTTGATAGCTTTACAGAGCCGTTCGATCTTGGCGAGGATCGAGTCAGCGGTCGCAGTCCATTTGAACGGTCGCGGATTTTGATTGTAGTGCTCCACGAAGGCGTTGATCTTGCGCTTTAGGTCAGCCACCGAGTCGAAGGAGCCGCGCCTGATCGCCCGTTGGGTGATCAGGCCGAACCAGCGCTCGACCTGATTGAGCCAGGAGCTGTAGGTCGGCGTGTAATGCATGTGGTAGCGTGGCCGTTTGGCCAGCCATGCCTTGATCCTGGCGTGCTTGTGGGTGGCGTCGTTGTCGCAGATCAGATGCACGTCCAGATCCTGCGGCACCTGCGCGTCTACATGTCGCAGGAATGAGAGAAACTCCTGATGTCGGTGCAGGGGTTTGCACTGGGTGATGACGCTGCCGTTGGCGACGTCCAGCGCGGCAAAAAGGGGCGTTGTGCCATGGCGCACGTCGTCGTGCGTGATGCCTTCGACGTACCCCAACCCCATCGGCAGCACCGGCTGGGTACGCTCCAAGGCCTGTACCTGGCTCTTCTCGTCCACACACAGCACCAACGCATGATTGGGCGGGTTCAGATACAGGCCGACGATGTCGCGCACCTTCTCGATGCAGAACGCATCGGTGGAGAGCTTGAAGCGCTTGGAGCGATGCGGCTGCAGGCCGAACAGCGTCATGTAGCGGTGGACGGTGGTGGTGGAACGTCCTGTCTCNNCCGCCAGCGTGCGGCGCGACCAGTGCGTGTTGCCGTTCGGCTTGCGCGTCAGGACGGTGTTGACCAGTTCGGCTACCTTTTCATCGCTGGTTGTGCGCGGCCGGCCGGGCTTGAGTTCGTTGTGCAGGCCGGCAATGCCGCGCTCCCGATAGCGGGTACGCCACAACGTGACGGTTGGCCGGCTCACCCCGTAGCGATGCGCAATTGCCGTCTGCGGCTCGCCGTCGGCCATGCGCAGGATCATCTGCGCGCTGCGCGACAAGGCCGCCGGCAAACTTTGCGATCGGGCCATCGACTCCAGTTGCACACGATCGTCGGCGCTGACAACCAACGGTTTAGCGGGTCGTCCCATGAGCGAACGCTCCAGCTTCCAAAGGTCATCCTTGGACAACGCCAGATAAGAAAAGGTACATGCGGAACGCCACACTAGATTGCTGTCTTGCGTCAGCTCGATCTGCGTTGGCCAGCCACGTTGTCTGAGTTGCGCGTGCAATTGCGTTACCCAGGTCTGCATTGCCACTGCATTCGGCATGCGTGCAATGATCCGGAGCGTTTCCGGTGTCTGTGTGCCCCCAGAAGCCGCGTAGCCCGCAAGCCACTCGCGTGGCGATGTGGAGAGCTTCAGTGCTGCAGTGCGGTGTGTTTCGCCGCGCGTGCCTTCATCTCGCGGCGGCTGCGCCTGTTGCGTAGCGGTGTGGCCGGCCGCTTGCGGCGACGAGGTTGCGCGAGATGCATCAGGCTGCGGCTTGCCGAGCTGCCGTTCCGGTTGTAGGACAGGTGCTGCCACTGGCGCAGCAGGCGGCGCGCGCTATCGGAATTTCGTTCGCCGCAGGTGGGTTAGTTGCGGTGCGCTCGATGCGCGACGACTGATCCAGCGACGGTGCCGGCAATAACGTCGGCGCAGCAGCAGGCGCTGGTGAGCGCTTGGCTGGTGATGGGGTGGGTGCGCTGCTGTCCATACGTGCTTCGAGCGCGCCGTTCGCCTGCATGTCGTCATTGCTTGCGGCGCTGGGTGCAGGGGGAGGCGGCGCTGCCATCGCGAGTTGTGCGTCGTCTTGCGCCGGCTCCGATACAGTCGCCGGTTGGGCAGGCATCGTCTCCGCGGATGGCGCGGAGGCAGGCGGCGTCACCACAGGTGCAGGCAGTGGCACGCTGACCGGGGCCGGCATGGCGGCTGGCGCGAGCTCTTGCAGTGAAGGTGCTGGCTGCCTCGCCACCTGCTCTGCGGACGTGGGATCGTCGGCGGATGCGCAGGCAGGTCGCTGCGCAAGATCGTGGAAGCTGCCTTCCGAGACGCGATCTGCTCCGTCTTCCGCAGCGGGGCGCGCGGAAATTCTGTCTGATGCGGCCGTCGCAGGGACAGCAGCAGCCGGTGTGGGTATCTCCGGCACAGGTCGACTGGCCTGCCATTGCAGGCCGACGCCAACTGCCAGCGTGACCGACGCAGCGAGCGCCAGCGCCGGGTCTCCAGCGCTGACGTTTGGAACGATGCCGGGCGAGCGCTGCGTTGCTGGTGGATGTTGCAGGTATAGCGGATGGCGTTGACGATGCCGACGCCCGGTAGGCAAGCGCCGCACGCATCAGTCGGTGTTGGCGAGTGGCCGGGTGCTCAGTGCGTCGGCCTGCTGCACCATCTGCAGGACGTCGGCGCGATACCCGAAGCGATCGTTGCCCAGGCTGCTGGCGGCCAGGGCGCGTACCTGCGGGTCATCCCAGCCATGCAACTGGTTGCCGCCACGCAGGCGCGGCCCGAAACCGGCCACCGCTGCAGAAAAGCGGAACGCGTCGCTGGTGGCGTTCAGTGCCTTGCGTTGATCGCTGCGGACCACCGTGTCCAGCAAGCGGCTGCGCTGTGCATCGGGTAGTTTGTAGCGCAGTTTGACGTGCGCCAGCTCGCCGTTGAAGGGCCGTGCCTGCTGATGACGCTGTGCAGTGCGTGCATAGCGCAGCGGGTCGACCGATGCGCGGCCGTTGACGGGGGTGATTTCGTATAAGGCGGTGACGGTATGACCGGCACCGATGTCGCCTGCATCGACCTGGTCGTTGTTGAAATCCTCGTCGCGCAGCGCACGGTTTTCGTAGCCGATCAGGCGGTATTCCTTGACCGTTTCCGGGTTGAATTCGAGTGGATCTTAACGTCGCGCGCGATGGTGGCCAGCGTTGCGCCCAGCTCGTGCGTGAGCACCTTGCGCGCTTCCAGTGGCGTGTCGATGTAGGCGTAAGCGCCGTCGCCGGCATCGGCCGACTGCTCCATCAGGTTGTCGTTGTAGTTGCCGGTACCGAAGCCGAGCGTGGACAGGGCGACGCCGGAGCGGCGCTTTTCGGACACCATGCCCTTGAGCGCATCGAAGTCGGTGACGCCGACATTGAAGTCGCCATCGGTGGCGAGCAGGATGCGGTTGATGCCGCCACGCAGGTAGCCTTGTTGCGCGGCTTTGTAGGCGAGTTCGATCCCGCTGGCGCCGGCAGTGGACCCGCCCGATTGCAAGGAGTCGATGGCTTCGACGATACGCCCCTGCTGATCGCCCGGCGTGGGCGGCAGCACTACCGCAGTGTTGCCGGCGTAAGTCACCAGGGTGATGCGATCCTGTTTGCGCAGCTGACGCACCAGCAGTTTGAGCGAGGATCGCAGGAGCGGCAGCTTATCCGGCGCGTCCATCGAGCCGGAGACGTCGACCTGAAAGACCAGATTGGCCGGTGGCAGATCGGCGGTGGCGATGTCGCGGCCGGCGATGCCTACGCGCAGCAGCAGGCTATCCTTGTTCCATGGTGTGGTCGCCAGTTCGGTGCGCACCGCGAACGGTTTGTCATTGGTCGGCGCGGGGTGGTCGTAGCGGAAGTAATTGATCAATTCTTCCACGCGCACTGCATCCACCGGCGGTAGGCTGCCGGCGCTGAGGAAACGCCGCACATTGCTGTAGCTGCCGGTGTCGACATCAATGCTGAAGGTCGAGATGGGCTGTTGCGCAGCCTGCACGATGGCGTTGTCGTCGATATGCTGGTAGCCCTCCCGGTCTTCGGCAGGTGCGGGGATCACCGGTGGCATCGGCATGCGGTTATCGAGCACGGGGCGAGGGCCCATCAACATGGCCGCAGGTGCCTGACGCGACAGGCTGTCGGCGCTGGTTGGCGCTGGCATCGCCTCGATGGGCGGCGGCGGGCTAGGTGCAGATGGCGGTTCCACTGCACGTGCGGGGGCAGGTGCTGCGAGCTGAGCTTGCGGCCTGACTTCAGGGAGCGAGGCGGTCGGGGCAGGTTGCTGCGGTCGCTGCGGTTGCGCGGATTCGGCGCGTTAGGGCTCGTCTATCGATGCAGCGGGTTCGTGCGAGCAGGCGCTCAGCAACAAGGTGAGCGCCATGAGGCTGCGACGTGGCATGGGGAAATCCGTTGCGTGGCGAGATGGGATGAGGAACAACCGAACAGCCCGAGGTCGCCGTGCACTGCGCCTCTGTCAGTGAAACGGGCCAGCCCAACGAATGGGGTTAACCGGATGGAAATTTTTTCCTGATTAGCCCCATCCCTCAGCCGCTAGTTGCAGGATCTGCGACGCTGCGGTTGGACAATGACCCCAGCTCAAGGCAACGGAGGTGGGAGATGGGCATCAATCTCGTGCAGTTTCAGCCAGGCTTGTCGCTGAGCGAGTTCATGGATCGCTACGGAACCGAAGCCAAGTGTTACCGGGCGTTGTATCGGTGGCGCTGGCCGAAGGGATTTCGCTGCCCGCAGTGCGACGGCCGCGCGCTCGCGCTTTCGACGCGCTGATCAGGTCTACTACCAGTGCCGGGCGTGCCGGCATCAAACCACCTTGCGTGCCGGCACGCTGTTGCAATCGAGCAAGCTGTCTTTGCG
>NZ_JBBYGR010000060.1:0-50249 GCF_038405005.1 Xanthomonas sp. JL1
ACCCGCAGGCCGCGCGTTGCTTGAACACCTGGGGCCAGTGGAGCGGCCGGTTCATCTGCTGATGGATCGCGCTTACGAAGGCAATGAAACCCGCCAGTTGGCGCTCGATCTTGGCTTCGTGCCGGTGGTTCCACCCAAGTCCAATCGGGTCGATCCTTGGGAGTACGACAAGGAAATGTACAAGCGGCGCAACGAAGTGGAGAGGCTGTTCCGTCGCTTGAAGGGCTACCGACGGATTTTCACGCGCTTCGAGAAGCTGGATGTCATGTTCCTTGGCTTCCTCAGCTTCGTTCTGGTCGTTGATGGGCTTCGGATGTGTTAACAGGCCCTAGACGAACGAAACGCCGCGCTGCCGGCGCCCTACTGGTGGGCGGGCTGATCTTTCTGCTGATCGGCGTGGGCGGGTATCTCACGACGCGGCAGTCGCTGTCGGACGCCAGTTGGGTGCCCCATACGCAGGAGGTGATTGCCAGCATCGATGAGATACAGGCCGGCATCCTGTCGGCGGAATCGTCGGTACGCGGCTATGTGCTGACCGACAACGAAGCCTTTAGGCGTCTATGCCGATGCGATCGGCCGCCTGCCCGAACGTCTCGTGCGGCTGGATGCCTTGGTGCAGGACAACCCGCTCCAGCAGCGCAATGTCGCGACGCTCAGCCGGCTGGTGGATGGGCGCTTGGTGCAGATCGACGATCTATTGCACAGCTATCGCAAGCAGGGCCTGGACGGCGCACGCACCTCGATTGCACGCGGCGTGTTCCAGACTTTTTCGTCGCTGCGCCGCCAGGTGCAGACCATGACGGAGCTGGAGCGTCAGCAGTTGGTGCGGCGAAACGACGCCACCACGCGCAGTGCGCAATGGGTGCTGTGGGTGACGGTGATCGGTATTTTCAGCTGACTGCTGGTGATGCTGCTGGCCTACCGTTTGTTGTCGCGCGAGCTGGAACTGCGCACGCGTGCAGAAGACGAAGCCAGCCATACCAGCGAGCGCCTGACCGAGTCGTTTGCGGCGCTTGAACGTACCTCTGCCGGTCTGGAGGCGCTGTCGCGGTACTCGGAATTGCTGCAGAACTGCCGCGATGCCGAAGAAGCGCTGGAAATCACTGCGCACACGATCGCCCCGCTGATGCCCGCTGATGCCCGGTGCGGCCGGCGCGGTGTACCTGCTGCGCGCCTCGCGCAACCGCGCCGAACAAGTTATCGCCTGGGGCACGATGGCCGACGACGCCGGTGCCAACATCGCACCGGACAACTGTTTGGCGCTGCGTCGCGACCGCACCCATGTGGTGATGGACGCCAGCCAGGGCATGCTGTATCAGCATGCCGGCGTCAATCTCCCGCCGCAGGCGGGCACGGCCTGCATTCCGCTATCGGCGCAAGGCACGCAATTGGGAATGCTGGCGTTGCGCAGCGAAGACCCCAGCGATCTCGCATCACTGACGGTCGCCGAGGCGGCAGCGGAACAACTGTCGTTGGCGCTGCACAACCTGCGCTTGCGCGAAACGCTGCGTCAGCAATCGATCCGCGACCTGCTGACCGGCCTGTACAACCGCCGCTATCTGGAAGAAACCCTCAATCACGAACTGGCGCGCTGTACACGTCGGGGGCTGCCACTGTCGGTGCTGATGCTGGATGTGGATCACTTCAAGCAGTTCAACGACCTGCATGGGCACAGCGGCGGCGACCGCGTACTGTCGGCCATCGGCGAGTTGCTGCTGTCGCAGACACGTGGTGAGGACATCTGCTGTCGGTATGGCGGAGAAGAATTGACGATCATCCTGCCCGAGGTGGATCTGCCCACCGCCTGCATGATGGCCGAGAAGCTGCGCACCGGTATCGAGGCCTTGCAGGTGATGGGCAATGGCGTCTCCCTGCCCAAGGTCACTGCATCGTTCGGCGCGGCCAACTTCCCCGATCACGCGGGCACCGTGGCGCAGTTGCTGCGGCGGGCGCACGAGGCGCTGTATCGCGCCAAACAAGTGGGCCGCAATCAGGTCGTGAGTGCGCACGTGCTAGCAACTGCGGCCTGAGCGCAGGCGGCCCAAGCGTACTTCGCCAAGCGCGTGTAGAGGCATTGGTCACGTGGCCGATTCTGGCGCTCGCATCAAGCGCCTGCGCTTTGCGGCGATTGGCGCGAGCGGCTGCACGACACCGCGCGCATCATTCACAAAAGCGCATTGCAGTGATGAGCATGCATGCATATAAACCAACGCGTAGGGCAAGGCATCAACCGCAGCAATGCCCAGCGTCATCGGTGGGAATCATGCCGGCGCCGGCCAGCATGCCATCGATGCGCGTGCGCACATAGGCTGCATCGTCTTGCGTCGCGCTGCTCAGAATCGCTTCGGCACGCGCCTGGAAACCCAGATGGTCAACGTCCGCATCTTCATCTGCCAACAACTTCGCCAACTCTCCCTGCAACGCGTCCAGGCGCATCTCGAATTCTTCGCGGGTGGGCATGGCAGACTACGACGACAAAGACAACACGGTTGCGGCAAGGCCGTCAGGGATGTGCGAAGCCTTGCGCTGCGACGCTGCATGTTCCTACCCGTTACGCAGATGAAGACACGCTCAACTTTGACCACACCTCGCCGATAATGTTGCCGACTCCTACAGAACCTTCCCTGTGATCCTCCACCTGCGGCGGGATTTCCGCCTTGGCATCGTCAAGATGCTTGGGCCAATCACTGCGCTGTTGCTTTGCCTCTATGCGGTGTACTTGGCCATGACCGGTCAGGTGGTTGCTTGCCTGGTCACCACGTCGTTGGGTTTGCTTGCGGTATGGCGCGGCTGGCAGATGCGCAGCGCCGAACGAACCGGTGCCGGCGGCGTGTGGCTGGCGTCGATCAATGTCGGCGGGTGTCTGGTCGCGTGCTGGACCGGTGGCGATGGCGCCCTGATCTGGCTGTTCCCGGTCCTGGCCACCAATTATTTACTGTGCGGGCCGCGACGCGCGGTGCTGTTGAGCTTGCCACTGCTGGCCGCATTGCTGTTCTTGCCTGGCTTGATCACCAGCCCCGGCCAGGGCGTGTCGACAATCGTGGGGACGTTGGTGACGCTGGCGGTGGGCTATGCGTTTTCGCTACGGATGCAGGACGACCGCGTGCATCTGGAAGAGCTGGCCTCGCTAGATGCGCTGACCGGCTTGCCCAATCGGCGCATGCTCGAACGCGCGCTGACCGATCAGATCAATCAACGCCAACCGCATGATCGGCTCAACAGCTTGATCATCCTGGATCTGGATCATTTCAAAGAGGTCAACGATTTGTACGGGCATGCCGCAGGCGATGCGGCGCTCTCGGATCTGGCCACCATCCTGCGCTTCGAAGTACGCGACCCGCATCAGGTATTCCGCTTTGGCGGCGAAGAATTCGTGGTGCTGCTGCGGGCCGGTTCGCTGGCGGAACTGGAAGCGGCTACCGAACGCTTGCGCAAGGTGATCCGCAATGGCTTGCGCGGCCCGGGCGGGCGCATCACCGTCTCGCTGGGTGCGGCACGTCACGACGGCGAAACGCATTGGCAAGACTGGTTTTCGCGTGCCGATGCAGCGCTGTATCTGGCCAAGAACGGCGGACGTGACAGCGCGCGGGTTGCCGAGTAAGCGTGACCAGTACGCCTGCATGCCACTGCGTATGCAGATGCACGTGGCAGATGGAGGGTGAATAAGCCAGCAGATGCAGGCGACTGCGGCGTTCGGTCATGCTGACCACCACGCCCTTTCCGTGCGAGGCCCTGATGGTCTCCAGCTCCCAGTCGCCGATACGGCTTCGCTGCTCAACCACACTGGGGCGCTGTGTCCAGCTGCGCCGATGCGTCAGCTGCCCGCGGCCATCGCGCACGCCACGCCGACGGCGCTTGCGGCGGCGTTTGCGTAGATGCATGAACAACTGACCACCGCGCTTCTGATCGGCGTCGATGTGCCGATAGATCCATTCGTGACTGGCCAAGCCGGTGCGGCCGGCGATCTGTTCGGGACTGAAGTCCTCCCTCAGCAGGACCTCGATCTGACGGATACGCTCAGCGTCGATGCGTGGTCGCCGGCTGGCCTGTGCGCGCCGATGGGCGCTGATGCGCTGCGCGTGATCGGGCTGGTACCGCGCAGTGTGCTGATTGCGGCGCAGCTCACGACTGATCGTGCTGGGCGCACGCGCCAATACATCGGCGATGGCGCGCATCGACATCCCGGTTTCATATAACGCATACAGACGGTATCGTTCCGATAGGTCAAGGCGGCTGGATGACATGGGCAACTCCACTTGGTAGTGAAGTCGCTCAGGTCAGGTCGCCTGGACCACGTCACAACCGTTGGTGTTGCGATTCAGAGTTGAAGCCGCCCAGAAAAGTATTTTCACTTCCCCCGACTCTCAATTCCCATGGCGGTCCAACCGCCTTCTCTTACGCATGGCCAGCGCGGCTTTTGACACGACTTCCCCCGTTGCCGGGTCGGTCACCTTCTTACGCATGGCCAGCGTGGCTTTTGACACGACTTCCCCCGTTGCCGGGTCAAGCACCCTCTTACGATTGGCCAGCGTGGCTCTTGACACGGCTTCCCCCGTTTCCGGGTCGGTCACCATCTGACGCTTGGACAGCGTGTTTCTTGACACGAGTTGCCCCGTTAACGGGTCGAGCACCCTCTTACGATTGGACAGCGCGCCTTTGGACACGAGTTCCCCCGTTACCGGGTCGACCACCTGCTCACGCAGGGCCAGCGCGCGTTTTGACACGAATTTCCCCGTTGCCGGGTCGAGCACCTTCTCGAGACTGGACCGCGTGGATTTGGGAATTGGCTCAGGCGTGCTCGAGCCGGGAGCCTGTGAGGGAAGACCGGCAACGATCGGTCCCTTGCCCGTGCTGGCGGGAACCGGCATGACTGTCGCGTGCGTTGACGAACTGGCTAACAATGAAGCGGAAGGGGCGGGATAGTGTCCAACGCCATGGGAATAGCTTGATGGAGGGGCGGGGGGCGCGATTGCAGCGCTATCAACAGACTCTCCCAAGGGCACCGACAGCTCCGACCGGTTGGCAACCTCCTGTAATGCAGGGGCGCTTGGAGCGGAGGATGGAGTGTCTGGTATATCCAGAAACTGCATCGGGTCAAACGCAAGCTCTCCGGACAACGACAACGCAGGTGGCACGGACTGCATGGACATGGAGGTGCGGTTGAGGCGGTGTTGCTGTATCTCCTGGATCCGATACGGGGTGGGATCGGCGGGCAGAACACGCCGTCTCCACGGAGCTGGTGCCATCTCAGCCAATTGCGCCAACGCGTCCTGGCCGTGTTGGGTGCGGCGCCAATTGACGGTGTCGGCGATTGCCTGATCGGGCGAGTCAGAACCGGCAAGGCCGTTGTCGACCAGGTCATTGGCGATGATGGCTGAATTGGGCGAAAGAGGGCGCATTCCTGAGTCCTCATCGTTTTTCGGAGAAGACGTGATGGAACCAGTTTTGGGCAAGCCGCCCTTCGGAAAGGGCGAAATTATGCGCGGAAATCTGAAGCATGAGGGGGCGCCAGGGATTCGTGCAAGAAACCTTTACTGACAGCGAGCTAGTGTCGCGTTCCGTTGATAACTTTGCATAGCCGTTCGATTTTGGCGAGGATCGAGTCAGCTGTC
Organism: Xanthomonas sp. JL1; assembly: GCF_038405005.1. Lineage (NCBI taxonomy): Bacteria > Pseudomonadati > Pseudomonadota > Gammaproteobacteria > Lysobacterales > Lysobacteraceae > Xanthomonas > Xanthomonas sp. JL1. The sequence goes on from NZ_JBBYGR010000060.1 coordinate 5,613, forward strand.
GCAGTCCATTTGAACGGTCGCGGATTTTGATTGTAGTGCTCCACGAAGGCGTTGATCTTGCGCTTTAGATCGGCCACCGAGTCGAAGGAGTCGCGCCTGATCGCCCGTTGGGTGATCAGGCCGAACCAGCGCTCGATCTGATTGAGCCAGGAGCTGTAGGTCGGCGTGTAGTGGATGTGGTAGCGCGGCCGTTTGGCCAGCCATGCCTTGATCCTGGCGTGCTTGTGGGTGGCGTCGTTGTCGCAGATCAGATGCACGTCCAGATCCTGCGGCACCTGCGCGTCTACATGTCGCAGGAACGAGAGAAATTCCTGATGTCGGTGCTGGGTTTGCACTGGGTGATGACGCTGCCGTTGGCGACGTCCAGCGCGGCAAACAGCGTCGTGGTGCCGTGGCGCACGTAGTCGTTGATGCCTTCGACGTACCCCAACCCCATCGGCAGCACCGGCTGGGTACGCTCCAAGGCCTGTACCTGACTCTTCTCATCCACACACAGCACCAGCGCATGATTGGGCGGATTCAGATACAGGCCGACGATGTCGCGCACCTTCTCGATGAAGAACGCATCGGTGGAGAGCTTGAAGCGCTTGGAGCGATGCGGCTGCAGGCCGAACAACGTCATGTAGCGGTGGACGGTGGTGGTGGAACGTCCTGTCTCGACCGCCAGCGTGCGGCGCGACCAGTGCGTGTTGCCGTTCGGCTTGCGCGTCAGGACGGTGTTGACCAGTTCGGCTACCTTTGCATCGCTGGTTGTGCGCGGCCGGCCGGGCTTGAGTTCGTTGTGCAGGCCGGCAATGCCGCGCTCCCGATAGCGGGTACGCCACAACGTGACGGTTGGCCGGCTCACCCCGTAGCGATGCGCAATTGCCGTCTGCGGCTCGCCGTCGGCCATGCGCAGGATCATCTGCGCGCGGCGCGACAAGGCCGCCGGCAAACTTTGCGATCGGGCCATCGACTCCAGTTGCACACGATCGTCGGCGCTGACAACCAACGGCTTGGCGGGCCTTCCCATGATCGAGCGCTCCGGTTTCCAAGAGTGCTTCTTTACACAACGCCAGATAAGAAAAGTTACATGCGGAACGCGACACTAGCTCTTCGCAGCGTTTGGGGGCCGTGTACAGGATCTTCGTCCAGGATGCACGTAACAGCCACATGCACGTATTGGGCGGGCGCACACAATGCGCATACCCACCGTCCGGACGATCATTTCAAGCAACCGCCGGGCGACGTAATCCGAATGTTATGCCACCTTGTACACACTGCGCATGCAGACGCGACCGTTAAGCTGCGTTTCCCTGTGCCTGCCTGGCGCGCTTACCTCGGCCAGACTGCTCATGTCCAAGCACCGCACCCGCCCTCTGACGTTGATCGCCCTGGCCGCTGCGCCATTGGCGCATGCGCAGGAAATCGCCCCGCAGCCGGCCTCGCCGCAAGCCTGCACCTCGGTCACGTCCGATGCCGTGCGTCTGGCCTGTTACGACAAGGCGCTGGGCTACACCCCGCAGCTCACCGCGGAGGCGGATGCCGCAGCGCAATTGGCCAAGCAGAAGGAAGCCAAGCACGACGATACGCGCGCGATCAGCCGGGGCGGCGATTTCTTCCGCGCCGACGGACAGGACCAACCCAAAGAAGAAGCGGTAGCAAACGCGGGCCGCGGCTCGTTGCTGGACCGACGCTGGGAATTGGCCAAGGACTCCAAGTTAGGCACTTTCCAGGTGCGTGGCTACAAGCCGGTGTACCTGTTGCCGGCGTTCTGGACCAGCGACACCAACCGCACCCCGCAGTCGCCCAATCCGGCCGACTCGGTCGACACGCCGCAGCCACTGGACAACACCGAGCTGAAGTTCCAGCTCAGCTTCAAGACCAAGGTCGTCGAAGACCTGTTCGGCGACAATGGCGATATCTGGATGGGCTACACCCAGAGCTCGCGCTGGCAGGCCTACAACGCCGATGCGTCGCGCCCGTTCCGCGAGACCAATTACGAGCCCGAGGCGATGCTGGTGTTTCGCAACAACTACAGCATCTTCGGCTGGAAGGGCCGCATGAGCGGCATCAGCCTCAATCACATGTCCAATGGGCGTGCCGACCCGCTGTCGCGCTCCTGGAACCGGGTCATCCTGAACTTCGGCCTGGATCGCGAGAACTGGGCCCTGACACTGCGCCCGTGGTTCCGCATTAAGGAAGACCGCGCCGACGACAATAATCCCGATATCGAGGATTACATGGGCCGCGGCGATGCGACGCTGGTGTACAACAAGGATGGTCAGGAATTCGCGGTGATCGCACGCCATTCGCTCCGTGGCGGCGAACGCTCGCACGGCTCGGTGCAGCTGGATTACGGCTTCCCGATCACCAGCCTGTTGCGCGGCCACATGCAAGTGTTCGACGGTTACGGCGAAAGCATGATCGACTACAACCACGAGGCGACTTACATCGGCCTGGGCGTGTCGTTGCTGGAGTGGTTCTAAGAGCAGCTAACAAAACGACTGCGCTCACCGCCAGGCGGGCGCGGCCGGTGCTCGGAATCGGCATGTACCACGCGTCCACTGTGGTTCTGAGCGCGCCATCCGCGCCCACTTGAAGCTGCTCGCGACGTGTTGTTGGCCGCTCTACGCCCGATGGGTACGACAGGCGCTGACGTCTTCCGATTTCCAGCACGCAGTCGTGGTCGTTGAACGCATGCGCTGGAGTTAATCGATAAACTCGCATGCGTTAATCCTATAAAAAGCCGGCATGTACGCATGCCGGCTTTTTGATTTTACAAACCATGTTGCAAGACACTTCGGCCCGCCCTGCCCCGGCAATCTCGCCGTTGCCGAAGCTTTCTTGCAATCACTTCAAACGTCGAAAAATCTCCTTGCCGTCCTGCGCAGCGTTTCGCACTCCGCGACGCGGCTCAGGTCCAGTCGGTCAGGCCTTCCCGGCGATAGGTTTCCTGGAACGCTGGGCGCGCCTTCATCAGCGTTGCATGCGCCTGCAGCGCCGGCCAGGTATCGGTCGGGCGTGGCATGTTGCGCGACCAGCGCATCAGCATGGTCAACATGAAATCGGCCGCCGACAAGGTGTGTCCCAGCAGATAGGGGCCATGGACCTGCAGATGCGCAGCGACCTGGGTCCAGGCCGCTTCGAGTTTGCGGCGGGCTTGCACCTGTGCAGCCTCGGCATGCTCGGCACCAGCCGGTTCGCTCGGATAGAACCAGGCGCGGGATGCCGGCTGCAAGGTATTGGCGCAGAAGAACATCCACGTGTAGTACGCCGCGCGTTCGGGTGTGCCGGGCGCGGGTGCCAGCGTCGCCTGTGGATGCAGATCGGCCAGCTGCAGCGCGGTGGCCGCAGCCTCGGTGAGCACGTGCCCATCCAGTACCAGCGGGGTACCACGCCGGCGGGATTGATCACCAGATACTGCGACGATGTGTGCTCGCCGCGTTCGAAATCCAGCGGTTGCAACTCGTGCGGGACATCCAGTTCGATCAGCAGCCAATGCACCACAAACGCTGCGGTGTTGGGGGTGTGGTAAAGCGTCGTCGCCATGCAGATTCCTGAGTGTGAGCGCCGACCAAACCTGCTACGCAGCCGCCTGGTAGAGCCGGCTGATGCTGCGCATCGACTGCAGCTACTGCACGCCCATGCCGCCTGAGGACTGCTCGCTACGTGTCGCTAGCCGCTTTTATTCCACCACCACCGGGATCTTGCCGATGCGCGACTGCCACAGCCGTGGGCCAGTCTTGTGCACCGATTCGCCAGTGGAATCCACCGCTACGGTGACTGGCATGTCCTTGACCTCGAATTCGTAGATCGCCTCCATGCCGAGATCTTCGAACGCAAGCACGCGGGCCGCCTTGATCGCCTTGGACACCAGGTAGGCCGAACCGCCGACCGCCATCAGGTACACGGCCTTGTTGTCGCGGATCGCATCGATGGCCGCATCGCCACGCTCGGACTTACCGACCATGCCCAGCAGGCCGGTCTGCTCCAGCATCTGGCGGGTGAACTTGTCCATGCGCGTGGCGGTCGTCGGGCCCGCCGGGCCGACCACTTCATCGCGCACCGGGTCGACCGGACCGACGTAGTAGATGAAGCGATTGGTGAAATCCACCGGCAGCGTTTGGCCACGGTTGAGCATGTCGATCATGCGCTTGTGCGCGGCATCGCGGCCGGTCAGCAGCTTGCCGTTAAGCAGAATCACCTCGCCCGGCTTGAAGCTGGCCACTTCTTCCTTGCTGATGGTATCCAGATTGACCCGGCGCGCATTGGTCGGGTTGTAGGTGAGCGTGGGCCAGTCTTCCAGCGACGGCGGATCCAGCATCACCGGGCCGCTGCCGTCCAGGGTGAAGTGGGCGTGGCGAGTCGCCGCGCAGTTGGGAATCAACGCCACCGGCAGGTTCGCCGCGTGGGTCGGGTAATCCTTGACCTTGATGTCCAGCACGGTGGTCAGGCCGCCCAGGCCTTGCGCGCCGATGCCCAGTGCATTGACCTTTTCGTACAGCTCAAGCCGCAGCTCTTCGGCACGGTTGGACGCGCCGCGCGCCTGCAGGTCGACGATGTCGATCGGCTCCATCAAGGCTTCCTTGGCCAGCAGCATCGCCTTTTCGGCGGTGCCGCCGATGCCGATGCCGAGCATGCCCGGCGGGCACCAGCCGGCGCCCATGGTCGGCACGGTCTTGAGCACCCAATCGACGATGGAGTCGGAGGGATTGAGCATGGCGAACTTGCTCTTGGCCTCCGAGCCGCCGCCCTTGGCTGCGACGATCACCTCGACATGGTCGCCGGGCACGATCTTGGTGTTGACCACCGCCGGCGTGTTGTCCTTGGTGTTGGCGCGCTTTCCCGCCGGGTCGGCCAGAACGCTGGCGCGCAGCTTGTTGTCGGGGTGGTTGTAGGCGCGGCGCACGCCTTCGTTGACCATGTCTTCCACGCCCATCGTGGCGTCGTCCCAGCGCACGTTCATGCCGATTTCCAGGAACACGGTGACGATGCCGGTGTCCTGGCAGATCGGGCGGTGGCCTTCGGCGCACATGCGCGAATTGATCAGGATCTGCGCGATGGCGTCCTTGGCGGCCGGCGATTCCTCGCGCTCATACGCGGCGGACAAATTCTTGATGTAGTCGACCGGGTGGTAGTAGCTGATGTACTGCAGCGCGTCGGCGACGGACTGGATGAGGTCTTCCTGCTTGATCGAGGTCACGGCTGGCTCTGCGGCTGGCGGGGGGAAACCCGGCCATTTTAGGGCAAAGTGACCGGCGCGCCCGCTGTCACGCCGGCACCCGCTGTTCCGTCCTGGTCGCCGTGAGCCTTGATCCCACCTTCGAAACCCGGCGTCCCCGGCTGGTCGGCCGCAGCCGCGGCGGCCGGCGCGCGAATGAGCGGAGCGCTCCGGCCGCCGGCCCGCCGAACAGGGGCCTGAGCGCCGACGCCGGCCCGGTGCTCGGCGACTGGGCGAGCACGCAACTGCCCCAGCCCCTGCCTCTTACCTGTTGCCCACACCCCGCGCCCACGCCGGGCGCGGCACACTAGTGCGATGTCAGCTTCCCGTTCCGGCGCTACTGCGCCTGCCGCTCCCCGTACCGGCCCCACCCTGCGCGAGCGCCTGGATGCGCTGCGCAATCTTCCACCGTTCCTGCGCCAGATCTGGCAGACCAGCCGCTGGTTAAGTGCCAGCAGCATCGGCCTGCGCGCGCTGCGCGCGCTGATGCCGGTGGCGTCGCTGTACATCGGCAAAGTGATCATCGACGAGGTGATTCATCTGGTCGGCCAACCGCCGGCGTTCGAATCGCTTGCCCAGGCCTTGGGCAGCGGCCGCCTGAATCGTCTGCTGGAATTGCTGGCGCTGGAGCTCGCACTGTCGATTGGTTCGGACCTGCTCGGCCGGCTGATCGGCTACGCCGATGCGCTGCTGTCGGAACTGTTCAACAATGCTGCCAGCGTGCGCCTGATGGAACATGCCGCGCAGCTGGATCTGGAGGACTTCGAAGATCCCGACCGGCAGGACAAGCTGGATCGCGCGCGCCGTCAGACCATGAACCGCATGAATCTGATGAGCCAGCTGTTCGGGCAAGTGCAGGACGCCCTCACCGTGGTCAGCCTGGCGGTGGGCCTGGTGGTCTATGCGCCGTGGTTGATCGTGCTGCTGGCGGTCGCGTTGATTCCGGCCTTCATCGGCGAGGCGCATTTCAATGCCTTGGGGTATTCGCTCAATTTTCAGTGGACGCCGGAGCGGCGACAGCTGGATTACTTGCGCCAGGTCGGCGCCAGCGTGGAGACGGCGAAAGAAGTCAAGATCCTCAACCTGCACCGCTTCCTGATCGCACGCTACCGTCGGCTGGCCGACAAGTTCTTCCAGGCCAACCGCGCCCTGGCGCGCAAGCGTGCAATGTGGGGTGCGCTGCTGGCCGCGCTGGGCACCTTGGGCTATTACATGGCATATGGCTATATCGCCTGGCGCACCGTGCGCGGCGATTTCAGCATCGGCGATCTGACCTTCCTGGCCGGTAGCTTCCTGCGCTTGCGGCAATTGCTGGAAGGCTTGCTGATTGGCTTTTCGCAGGTCGCAGGTCAGGCGCTGTATCTGGACGATCTGTATTCGTTTTTCAACATCGTGCCGGAAATCCGCTCGCGCCCCAACGCGCTGCCGGTGCCGCGCCCGATCCGCCAGGGCTTCGTGTTCCAAGACGTCGGCTTCCGTTATCCGGATGCCGACCAGTGGACGGTGCGGCATCTGGATTTCGAGTTGCGTGCCGGCGAAGTGCTGGCGCTAGTGGGCGAAAACGGCGCCGGCAAGACCACCCTGGTCAAACTGCTGGCGCGTCTGTACGACCCCGATGAAGGACGCATCCTGCTCGATGGTCACGACCTGCGCGATTACGATCTGGACGATCTACGCGCCAACCTGGGGGTGATTTTCCAGGACTTCGTGCGCTATCACCTGAGCGTGGGCGAAAACATCGGCGTCGGCCAGGTCGATGCGATGGACGACACGCCACGCATCCACGCCGCCGCGGAGCGCGCGATGGCGGGCGAGCTGATCGACAGCCTGCCCGACGGCTACAACCAACTGGTGGGACGGCGCTTCAAGAACAGCGTGGATCTGTCCGGTGGGCAGTGGCAAAAGATCGCCATCGCGCGCGCGTACATGCGCGATGCGCAACTGATGATTCTGGACGAACCCACCGCCGCGCTGGATGCGCGCAGCGAGTGCGAGGTGTTCCAACGCTTCAAGGAGCTGTCGGACAACCGTACCGCCGTGCTGATCTCGCACCGCTTTTCCAGCGTGCGCATGGCCGACCGCATCCTTGTACTGGCGGCAGGCCGCATCGAAGCCAACGGCACCCACGAAGCGCTGATGGCGCAGGGCGGCCGCTACGCGGAGCTGTTCGAGCTGCAGGCTGCGGGGTATCGGTGATTTTCGGGATTGGGCATTTGGGATTGGGGATCAGCTTGAGCTGCAACTGGTCCGCTGGCTCCATATCGTTCAGACCCCCAAGGATCCGCTTTTGCGACTCCCCAATCCCCGCATTCAAATGAGATTTCATCTCATTTGGACAGCTTGAGGTAGAATTGAGCAGTACTCCTCCCACGACACTGACCGGTATGTCTTCCGCTTTTGGCGCCGAAACGGTGCTTGAGGTCCGTCATTGGACCGATGCCTACTTCAGCTTCACCACGACCCGCGATGCCGGCTTCCGCTTCGAAAACGGGCAGTTCGTGATGATCGGGCTGGAAACCGAAACGCGCCCGCTGCTGCGTGCGTATTCGATCGCCAGCGCCAATTGGGAAGAACATCTGGAGTTCTTCAGCATCAAGGTGCCGGACGGCCCGCTGACCTCGCGGCTGCAGCACATCCAGCCTGGCGACAAGGTGCTGGTCGGCAAGAAACCCACCGGCACGCTGCTGATCAGCGATCTGCATCCGGGTCGCAATCTGTACCTGCTGGGCACTGGTACCGGCCTGGCGCCGTGGCTGTCGATCATCAAGGACCCGGAAACCTACGAGCGCTTCGACAAGGTGATCCTCACCCAGGGCGTGCGCTTCGTGCAGGATCTGGCCTACCGCGATTACTTCGAACGCGAATTGCCGCAGCACGAATTCCTCGGCGATTTGCTGCGCGAGAAATTGCTGTACTACCCGGCGGTCACGCGCGAAGCCTTCGCCAATCAAGGCCGTTTGACCGAGCTGCTGGCCGATGGCCGCATGCAGCAGACACTCGGGTTGCCGACGCTGGATCCGGCCAACGACCGCTTCATGATCTGCGGCAGCCCGCAAATGCTGACCGACCTGCGCACCCTGCTCGATAGCCGCGGTTTCCAGACCTCGCCGCGCATCGGCACGCCGGGGCATTACGTATTCGAGCGTGCGTTCGTCGAGAAGTGATGCGACGCACGTGGAAAGACCGCGTCGTGCGGCATTTCATATGAAAAACCCGATGTCGTAGGAGCGCACCCGGGCGCGACGAAGCTTTCCCGGTAACGCCTCGTCGCGCCCGGGTGCGCTCCTACAGGTTGAGCACTATGCCCTGCGGGATCATGCGTCCAATGCACGCTCGATATCTGCGGCCAATGCTTCCGGCTTGGTCGTGGGCGCATAACGTTCCAGCACGCGGCCGTCGCGGCCGATCAGGAATTTGGTGAAATTCCACTTGATCGCCTCGGAGCCGAGCACGCCGCGTTGTTCGTGCTTGAGCCATTGCCACAGCGGATGCGCGCCGCTGCCGTTGACCTCGATTTTTTCGGCCAGCGGAAAATCCACTGCGTAGTCGAGCGAGCAAAATTGGCGGATCTGCGCCGCATCACCTGGCTCTTGATGCCCAAACTGATCGCACGGAAATCCGATGACTACCAGCCCGCGCTCGCGATAGCGTTGCCATAAGGCCTGCAAGCCGGCGTACTGCGGCGTAAAGCCGCATTTGGATGCCACATTCACCACCAGCAGCACCTTGCCGGCGTAGTCGCGCATCGTCTGCGTGCGACCCTCAAGGTCGGTGAATTCAAAGGTGGAGAGATCGCTCATGCCGGGCTCGCTTGTTCAGAGGAACGCCAGCGTAGCGCAGCTGTCGGAATGCAGCACTGCGGTCGTATCGCGTACTCGGCAGCGCGACCGCATTGCCGCGGCCATGCGGTCGCGGTCGCCCTCCCCCGTCGACCACATCCGCCAATTGGCTGCACTGCGACCTTGCAGCCATGCCGTTTGTCACACGCCTGTCCCGCGTGGCTGGATTAGCCTCGGCGGTTCGCACTTTGGAGCAACGCTCTTGACCACCCGTCTCGCTTTTGCCCTGGCCGCTTCCCTGGGACTCGCCATGCCGTCCTACAGCATCGCCGCACCCACCAGCACGCAGGCCGCTACCCAAGCCAACCCCTTCTTTGCCGACAGCACGCTGCCGCTGCATTACCCGCCGTTCGACAAGATCATCGACAGCGATTTCGCACCCGCCTTCGATGTCGGCATGGCCGAGCAATTGAAGGAAGTGGAAAAAATCGCCAACCAGAACGCCAAGCCGAGCTTCGACAACACCATCGTCGCGCTGGAAAAGAGCGGCAGCACGCTCGACCGCGCCACCACGGTATTCTTCAATCTGGTCGGTGCCGACACCAACGACGCACGCAAGAAGCTGCAGGCCGACTACTCGGCCAGGTTTGCAGCGCACCGCGATGCGATTTCGCTCAACGGCAAGCTGTTCGCGCGCATCCAGACCTTGTACGACCAACGCACCAAGCTGGGCCTGGATGCGCAAGGCGTGCGCCTGGTCGAGAAGTACGACAGCGACTTCGTGCGCGACGGCGCCAAGCTCTCCGACGCCGACAAGACCACGCTCAAGGCAATGAACGCCGAGCCGGCCAACCTGGGCACCACCTTCAGCCAGAACGTACTGGCAGAAGTGAATGCCACCGCGGTCGTGGTCGATGAGCTCAAGCAACTGGACGGCTTGTCGGAGGAGCAGATCGCCGCTGCCGCCGAAGCCGCCAAGGCACGCAACCTCGACGGCAAATACGTCATCGCGCTGCTCAATACCACCGGCCAACCGCCGCTGACTCAGCTGAAGAATCGCGAGCTGCGCAAGAAGATCTACAACGCTTCGGTGTCGCATGGCAGCCACGGCGGCCAGTACGACAACACCGCGCTGGTGGCGCGCATCATGAAGCTGCGTGCCGACAAGGCCAAGCTGCTCGGCTTCCCCACCTACGCAGTCTATCGGCTGGAAAACCAGACCGCCAAGACGCCCGAAGCGGTCAACGCGATGCTGGGCAAACTGGCGCCGGCTGCGGTGTCCAATGCCAAGCGCGAAGCCGCCGATCTGCAGGCCATGATCGACAAGGAACAAAAGGCCGCGCGCAAGCCGACCTTCAAGCTGGAAGCCTGGGATTGGGCCTACTACAGCGAGAAGGTGCGCCAGCCCAATTATAACTTCGACCAATCGCAGGTCAAGCCCTACTTCGAGTTGAAGAACGTGCTGGAAAACGGCGTTTTCTATGCAGCCAATCAGGAATACGGCCTGACCTTCAAGCAGCGTACCGACCTGCCGACCTAGCGCGACGACATCACCGTCTACGACATGTTCGACGCCGACGGCAAGCAGTTGGCGATCTTCATCGCCGACATGTATGCGCGCCAATCCAAGCGCGGTGGCGCATGGATGAACGCCTATGTGTCGCAGTCCGAGCTGACCGGATTCAAGCCGGTGGTGGCCAATCACCTCAACATCCCCAAACCGCCGGCCGGCCAGCCCACGCTGCTGACCTGGGACGAAGTGACCACCATGTTCCATGAGTTCGGGCATGCGTTGCACGGCATGTTCTCCGACGTCAAATACCCGTATTTCTCCGGCACCAGCGTGCCGCGCGACTTCGTCGAGTTTCCCTCGCAGGTCAACGAAATGTGGGCCGACGAACCATCCATCCTGAAGCACGACGCCAAGCATTATCAGAACGGCTCGCCGATGCCGCAGGCATTGCTGGACAAGGTGATTGCCACGTCCAAGTTCAACCAGGGCTTTGCCACCACCGAGTATCTGGGTGCGGCGATGCTGGATCAGAACTGGCATCAGGTCAGCGCCAACCAGGTGCCGGACGCCGCCGGCGTGATGGCCTTCGAAGCCAAGGCGCTGCAGCAGGACGGCATTGCCTATGCGCCGGTGCCGCAGCGCTACAAGACCCCGTATTTCAGCCACATCATGGGCGGTTACGCGGCAGGCTATTACGCCTACATCTGGTCGGAAGTGCTGGACGCCAACACCCAGCAGTGGTTCAAGCAGCACGGTGGCCTGAGCCGCGCCAATGGCGATCGTTTCCGCAAGACCCTGCTCTCGCGCGGCGGTAGCGTGGATGCAATGGAGCTGTTCCAGAACTTCGCCGGGCATGCGCCGCAGATCGAGCCGCTGCTCGAAAAGCGTGGCCTGACCGAGACAGCGGAAACGCCAAAACGCTAAGTGCACTCCGGCGGGCGATGACGCATCGTTCGCTCGTCTGCTATCGACGCGCGCTCCCCTTTCCCGCCTGTGGGAGACGGGCATCCAGCAGATACAACGGCATGTCCAGGCGATAACCGTCGCCGGCTCGCCCTTCGATGTCGAAACCGGCCGCACGCAGATTCTGGATGCGCTTCCGCATCGTTGCGCGTATGCGCCGCTCATTGCATGCAGCGCAGTACCCAAGTAGTCCCCGGTCGCATTTGATCGCAGATTTCGCCGATGCGAATTTCTGCTGCACACGGAAGGTACCGGAAGGGCAGATAGAGCGACGCCCGCAGTGATGCGTTGATGCGGCTTGTCGGCTTGGCCGGCACGTACGCGGCACTGCCAGCGGCGCAGGTGGGGATTGACACGCCCAGTGCGTTCCACTCCATGGCACATAAATCATTGCGCTCTATACAGACAACAACGGCGCCCGGTGATCCGGGCGCCGTTGAGCTGCCTCTGCACTCACTAGCGCGCATCTGCCTCGCGCGGACTCAGGTCAGGTTACTGCCCCTGGCCCGAAGCGCTGGCGTCGACGCCAGCACCGACCGAACCGCTGGCATTGCCCTGCCCATTCCCGGCCTGCATCGCACCAGACCCGGATGCACTGGCCCCACCCGACGCCCGCGCCGACGACGGGCTCAGGGTGGCATTGGCAGTGTGCGATGCGCTGCCGCCCGCTGCGCCACTGCCGCTCAGCGCCGGAGTGCTTAGCGTGCCGGCACGGCTGGAGGCAGCGGCTCCTTGGACCATCTGCATGCCAGCCGAGCCGGTCGCACGGGCGGCAGTCTGTGCGTTGCCGACAGCACTGTTCGCGCCGCTACGCGCCATCTGCGCGGTGTTACGCGCCGTTGCTACGCTGCTGGCGGCTGTCGTCTCGGTCATGGTCTTCGCACCCATGGCGGCATCGCCGGCCGCATCCTTCGTCGCCGAGGCGGCGGCGGCACCGCGCGCGGCGGTGCGCTGCGCCGCGCCACGCACATGCCGCGACTGCACATCGACGGCACGCTGCCCGTGTTCGAGCGTAGACCCTGCGTCCAGGGTGCCAGCGCCGGCCACGTTACCGCCAAGCGTCGCACCGCCCACCCCACCGACTGTGCCACCCACCGTCCCGGTGAGTCCGCCGGCACCGCCGAGTGCCTGCGCACCAGCCAGGCCGGGGCCCAGCGCCAATACCGCAACCATCACCGCACTGGAGATCAAGGTCTTGTTCTTCATCGCTATCTCCTCCTCTGCCGCAGCCAATCTGCGGCCTCACCCAACCATACGCACCGAACGCGAGCGTTCATCCCGGCATGACCGTGCGCAGACAGGAAGCATTCACCGCCCCGGCTCCCGCTGCAGCGGGAGCTCTTCGCCCAACACGCCATAGCCGTACACCGGGTCAACGCCGCTCGCCCCAAGATCGTGTGCGCGGCGTTGCAACTGTGCAAGCAGCGCAGCAGCGGCCTGCGGATCGGGCTGCGTCAGGGATTGCGCCGCGATGCGCGCCACCAACGGCGCAGCGAAAGAGGTTCCACGCTGCCGTTTCCACTGCCCTTGCGGCGCGGCGGCAATGAGGTCGCCGATCGCGGCAAAGGCGACCTGGGAACCGCGCCCGGCCTCCGGCAGGACACGCAGCCGCGCATCGACCGCGCTCACGCCGATCACACCGGGATAGGAGGCCGGATACAGCGGCGGAGCCGCCGGTCCATCATTGCCGACAGCCGCCACCAGCAAATGCCCGCGTGCCACCAAGGCGGCCACCGCGCGCGCCAGCAGCTTGTTCGGTTCACCGACCAGGCTGATATTGATCACCGCAACGTCTTGCTGCGCCATCCAGGCCAATGCAGCGACCAGTTCGACCGCTGCACCGTCGCCGGGTGCACCGCAATACAGATCGGCCGCATACACGGTGCGCGCGATGGGCCCATGCATGACCGCGCGTCCAGCCAACAGCGATGCCACCGCAGTGCCGTGGAGCTGAGCGGGCGCGCCTCCACCGCAGCCCCAGCGCTGGACCTGCACACCGGCCAGCGCAGGATGCGCCGGGTCGACACCGCTATCGATCAGTCCCACCCGAAACGCAGCCGCTGCATCGGCCTGAGCCGGAACCGGAGGCGCCTGGGCAGCAGATGCCTCGCCGGCCTGGGACTCGCTATAAAGGTGGTTATAGACATACTCGCCCTGCGGGTCGAGCTGGCGCAGCCGCTGCATCGCCTGTTGCGTTGCCAGACCTGGCGGCGCGCGCAACACCACCACGCGCAGGCCCAGCGCATCGAAGCGGCGTTGTTCTGCGACGACGAACCCGGCGCTCTGTGCTGCCTGCAAGGCCGCTGGACGCGGCGCCAATGCCACGATCTGACCACGCATCACGATCGCGCCATCGGCATCGCGATCCAGATCGCGCGGCCGCGCACGCACAAGCGCATCCAGGCGCATCCAGGCGCAGCCTGCGCAACTGCCGTAGATCGCCCTGCGCTTGCTGCAACACGCGATCCGGCGCAGCCGACAGCGGCGGTACGGTTTGCGTCACGTCGTTCGCCAGTCCCCCGACAGAGGGCAGCGCACGTTGCGCCGACACCGGCTGGCCGACGGCCAGCATTGCAAGCCAGCACCAGCGCATGCCGCGCATTTTCGCCATCGTCCACCCCACCATGGTTGCTTGTTGCACGCCATGCCACACTAATCACGCCTCGCAGACGCACCGTGAACGCTTTGCAGCGCGCGCGGAAGAAAACCACCTTGCCAGACGTATAGCTGATGAACGATCTTGATCCTGTGGTAACCGTCAGCGACGGCATCTGCGCACTGCTCCCGCGACTTAGGCGCTTCGCACGCGCGATTGCCGGCCATCCGGCCGATGCCGACGATCTGCTGCAGGTGGCGATCGAACGGGCGTTGCGTCATTGCGCGCAGTGGCGGCCGGAAACGCCGCTGCAATACTGGCTGTTTGGCATCATCCGTCATGCATGGCTCGATGAAGTGCGCGCGCAGCGGCGCAGACGCCAGCTGTTCGTCAGCGCCGCAGAAGGAGAACAGGTCGGCGACAGCCCGATGGAGCGCCAGCAGGAGTGGATGGCGGTACAGGCGGCAATGGCGCAGTTGCCCGACGAGCAACGGTGGCCGATCGCCTTGGTATTGATCGAAGGGTTGTCGTATCGGGACGCTGCAGCGGTCCTGGAAATCCCGATCGGCACCCTGACCAGTCGCCTGGCACGCGGCCGCGAAGCGCTACAGGCGTTATTAGAGGAAAAATCGTGAAGGACATCGACGAATCCACGCTGCTGGCCTACGCAGACGGCGCGTTGACACCCGACCAGGCCGGACGCGTCGAGGCCGTGCTCGCGGCAGATCCGCAGCGGGCCGCCGACGTGCGTCAGTTGCAGCAGGTCAAAGCGCGACTGCGTAACGGCTATGCATCGGTGCTCGAAGAACCCATCCCGGCGCACTTGCTGGATGCGGCGCGACAGCGCCCGCCGGCCTCACCACAGACGTCTGTCGTCACCGCCACTGCTCCCATCCAAGCGCCGGCGACGCGGCAGCACGCAACGCGGCGTTGGGCCGTGCCCACTTCCATCGCGGCCGCGCTGCTGATCGGCCTCTGGCTCTGGCAACGCCAGCCGGCGCAGCCCGCGCCGTCTGCCCTGCTGGCCGAGCAAGGACATGACGCCAGCGGTACACTTGCGCTGGCGCTGGACCGTCAGCTTTCCGGCGAGCAGCAGGGCAAGATTCGTATGGGCCTGAGTTTTCGCGCGCACGATGGACGCTATTGCCGAAGCTTTTCGCTGCAATCCAGCCACGCTGGATTGGCCTGTCGTCAGGGTGAGCGTTGGCGCATCGAAGCAGTTTCGCCACTGCAGCCGCAACGCAACGACAGCGAGTTGCGCATGGCCTCCAGCACACTGCCGGCCGCCTTGTTGGATGCCATCGATGCCCGCATCGACGGTCAGGCCCTAGACGCCGAAGGCGAGCGTAGTGCGCGCGCGCGCCACTGGCGTTGATCCGCGCGCCGAATGCACTCAGGCGCTGGCGCTTAGAGCACCGGCACTCGACCACGAACCCCACGACGGTGTTCGCACGGTACGGCAGTGCTCATTCGGAGATCGCGTCCACACCATCAAGCAGCTTCTTCAACAGCCTCTCCAAACGCACTTGCTCTGCCTCGCTCATGCTGGCCGTTTCTGCATTCACCAACGTGCAGACATCGGGCAACAGGCTTTCGATCAAGGCCAACCCCGCAGGCAGCAACGTCAATACGATTTTGCGTCGATCGTCCGGGCTACTCGAACGCGTAATCAGCCCCTTTTCGCACAGCTGATCGGTGAGCCTGGTAATGTTGGCCGGTTTTTCGCTGGCGGCTTCGGCTACCTCGGTCGGCGTAATCGCTTGCGCTGGTGTGCCATAAAGCATCATCAGAATCTCGTATTCCGGCGGGCTGATGCCATACGGCTTGAGCAGCGTGCAGCCATGCGTATGCAGTCGCTTGTAGATATGCTTGATCAGTCTCACCAGCACTGCCGGCTCCCGCGGGAACGCCGGATAACGGATGCAGGTGTGGTCCACGCGACTTGCGGTTGGATCGAAACTACTCATATCACCCGTTTGAATACATTACTGAATGGCCGGCCTATTCAATCACATCACGCGTGGCGCAACACCTCAGCGAGCGAAGAGATGTACATGTTCCGGTGCGACCCATGGTAATAATGTGGACGCAGCAACTTCTGCCGTTTGCATGTCATCCGAGTATGGGCCCACCTGATACGGCGGAAACACAAATCGCACGGCAGCGATCTGCCCGCTCGCATTCAACACCGGCACGAATTGTGCAAAATTATCCACTTTTGCTGCAGTACCCTCCGCAATCATGCGATCGCTCAATGCAACCTGTTCGGCCTGCTCTTCCACGGGCACGCGATCGGCTTGAACGCGCTGGGTCGCCGCAGCATGCAATTGCGCCGCCACCTCGCCACCGATCTTCTCCCAGCCTGCCGGGTCTGGAATCAGCGCCTGCGCGGTCAATTGCTTGCGCTCCTTGACCAACCACACAAAGCGCGCCATCAGCGGCTCGCCATGCGCGGCGCCGGTGTAACGGCTGCCGTTGGCAGAAATCACGATCAGGTCGGGGGTCTGCAAAACGGTCTCGAACGCCAGTGACAGCTCATACGGCGCGGCTGGCTTGTCGTTGCCCAGGCCGGACACGGCCTGCATCAGTTCGGCGCGCGCATCCTGCGCATAGCCGCGAAGGAGCGCCGTGAGTTCCGGATACGCATCCAGCCCGTGCGGATAGCTGATGCCAATCATGTAGGCGGGCGCATGTTCGATCACATCTTGCAGCGGACCGCTCTCTACGACGATCGGCTCTGCAGGCGGCGCTGTGGCGGCTGCAGGCTCGCTTGGCTCTGCAGTTGTCGGTTCGCGCTGCGTACACCCTGCCAACACGGCCAGCACCAACAAGCCCCGCACTGCCTTCACTCCAAGCAACCGCCCCATTATCGCCCGCTCCCCTGATCAATAGTATTACGAAAAGACGCTTCTGCTGGTCAAGCCAGCAGATCCTGAAATTGCGGATGTTGCCGCACGTAGGCATCGGCATAGCTGCAGGCCGGCACCACTTTCAGACCGCTTTGGCGTGCATAGTCCAGAGCAGCCGCCACCAGGACTGCCGCGATACCGCGTCCGCCGATGGCGTCGGGCACCTGCGTGTGGGTGATGGTCATGATCTCACCCTCGCGGCGATACGCCAGCTCGGCGCGATGTCCATCGGTGCCTATATTGAAACGCTGCCCGGCCAGATCGTGCTCTGCGTGCACTGTCGACATCTCTCTCATTGCCTGCGCCAAGCAGGAAGCGATCATCAGTGTGACCAGCGCGATACCGCGCCTGCGTGAAAGTGAATCGATGCTGTGATCGGTGGCGAAGCGTGTAGAAAACACGCTCAAGTTCGCTCGGAGGGCGCCGATAGCTGGCCTGAAGGCAATGGCTGCAACCGGTCTGCGAAAGCCGCCAACGTCTTCGCCTATATAACAAGGAGCCACCGCATGAACCACGATTCGGCCGAACACAGCGCAGACAGCGATAGCTCGTTGCTGGAAAACTTGCTGCAGTTCGCCCTCAAAGGCGATACCCACAATCCGGATTTCACACAGCTCAACGATACCGTGTACGAGCGCCTGCAGCAGGCCTATGGCGTGGCGTCCAGCGCGGACCAGAAACGCAACGCGGCCTGAGCTGGCGTCGCTGCGCAGTGGCGGTCTCGTCCGCTGCGCAGTCGTCGATCATGGAGTAAACCGCCGCCGGCTGCGTACCGACGGCCTGCCTGTAGCAGGATCAAGTGAGAGATGTCAGCCAGTTTAGGCATCGCTGCACCTGACCCGTGACTGCGCCCCCCCCTCTTACAGGTCGCCGTCATTTGCCAAGCCCATGCCACCATCGCGCGTCAGCGCCGGCTCGGTCTTGGCAAGCACGCTCCCTATCCGTTTCCCGCAACGACCAAGTCCATTCGACGCTGCTGCCGTCGAGCGGCACGCTGCGCTTGCTGCAATCACCGTTGGCACTTCGCGACGCCTGAGAAAGGCTCGCTATGAACAGACGACTGCAGTAGGCCAGCGACCTCACGCCAGCGCGACCATCTTGCCAGCCCCGCTCAGCCGAAGCGCGGATTGGACAGCTGTTCCAGAAACACCTGCCACACGCGCGGCTCCATGATCAGCATGAACATCACACCGAACGCGGCACCGGCCAGATGCGCGCTGTGGTTGATGCGATCGCCGCCACAGCGGTCCATCCACAGGCTGTAGCCGACGTAGAACACCGCATAGATGATCGCCGGTGCCGGAATGAACAGCACCAGGATGATCGTCCATGGCTGCAGCAGGATGAAGGCGAACAACACCGCCGAGACCGCGCCGGATGCGCCCAGGCTGAGGTAATTCGGATTCTTCTGATTCTTCAGGTAGCTCGGCAGGATCGAGACCGCCAGTGCAGCCAGATAGAACAACGGATAGGTCAGCACGCTGCCGGTGAGCTGAGCCATCACGCTCTCGATCACCCGGCCGAAGAAAAACAGCGTCACCATGTTGAAGACCAGGTGCCCCAGGTCGGCATGGATGAAGCCGTAGGTCACCAGCCGGTCGTATTGCTTGTGCTTGTCCACCGCCGGCGGCCACAGGATCAGCCGGTCGCTCAACTTCCGGTTGTTGAACGCCATCCAAGAGACGATGCCGGTGATGGCGATCAGGATCAGGGTAATCATGCAGACCTCAGGCAGTACGGTAATTGTCGACCAGGCGACACCGGCGCGCGTACAGGCCGAAGGCCAGGGCCGCCAGGAACGCAAAAGCCGCGAAGAAGAACATCAAGAATGCCGCGTCGCTGAGCCCAGTATCGGCGATATGCGCGGTCACCGTCGCGTTGCGCACCGCAACGTTCGATAGCAGCACCCACAGCATGCGGGTCCTTCGGCGGCAGCGGCACCAGCACATAGCGCTTGCGCCCCGGCCAGAACACCAGCGTGGCCACCAACATCAGGATGCCGGGAATGCCGAATGCCCAGGCCGGGCCAAGACTCTTCAGCGCCGGCGCAATCAACAGCGAAGCGAACAACGCGCCGAAATTGATGATCCAATAAAAGGCGTCGAACACCAGCTTGGCCAGATGTTTGTTGGACTGGTCGAACTGGTCGCCCACGAACGAAGCCACCAGCGGTTTGATGCCGCCCGCGCCGAGCGCGATCAGGCCCAGGCCAAGGAAGAACCCGTCGCGGCTGCCTTCGAACAGCGCAAGGCAGGCATGCGCGGCGCAAGAAACCAAACTGAACCACAAAATGGTGTTGTAGTTGCCCAAAAAGCGGTCGGCCAGCCAGCCGCCCGGCAGCGGGAAGAAATGCACCCCGATCATGAAACTGTGCAGGATGTGCTTGGCCTCGGCTTCGCGCCCGGGGCCGCTGATCTCCTGCAGCAACAGCCAGGTGATCAGGAACTGCACCAGGATGTTGCGCATGCCGTAGAAGCTGAAACGCTCGCAGGCATCGTTGCCGATGATGAAAGGAATCTGGCGCGGCAGCCGCGCGCCGGCACAAGCGCCTGGCGAGATGGAGGTGGTCAAAGGCAGTCCGGTCGTGCTGAAGACAGGCCCTAATCGTACCGGCGGGCGCACGCATGCCGCCATTGCCCGCCCGAACTGCCACGCACGGGCGCTGAGCGGATGCGGCTGGCAGACGTTATTCCCAAGGGCGACGAGGTCGCGCAGGTTGGCTGGGGCCGACGTTGCGCGGGCTGCGCGTTGTTTGCTCCCGCCTCGCATGCTGATTACGTGGTCGGCAAAAACCCAGTGCCGTGTTCGGTTTGAACCCGCACGTGGCAGGGATTGCGACAAGGCCATGATGCAGTGCAGATTGGCCTTGCACGCTGGCTCGGCTACGTTGCAGATATTTTCCTGGAACACTGGACAGCTGGATGCCCCGTTTCACCCGCCTGGCCCTGCGCCTGTTGCTGCTGACGTCCACCTCTGCCGCCCTGGCTGCCACGCCCCTGAGTACGCAGGCAGAGCGCAGCGGCTTCGTGCAGACCGGGCGCTACGATGAAGTCATTGCGCTGTGCGATGCGTTTGCGCAGCGCTCCCCCCAGGCGGTGCGTTGCATCCAGTTCGGCACCACGCCGGAAGGCCGGCCGATGAAGGCCTTGGTCGCCTCCACCAGTGGCGCGCTCGACGCCCAATCGGCCGCGCAGCAAAAACTGCCGGTGGTGTTGATCCAGGGCGGCCTCCATGCCGGCGAGATCAATGGCAAGGACGCGGGCTTTCTGGCACTGCGCGAGCTGCTCGACGGCAAGGCCGGCAAAGGCGTGCTCGACAAGCTGGTGTGGGTGTTCGTGCCGGTGTTCACCGTCGATGGGCATGAGCGCTGCGGTGCGTGGAACCGCCCCACTCAACGCGGCACCGAGCAGATGGGCTGGCGCACCACCGCACAGAACTTCAATCTCAATCGCGACGACGTCAAGGCCGACGCGCCGGAAATGCAGGCGATGTTGCAACTGGTGCAGCAGTGGGACCCGCTGATGTACGTGGACCTGCACGTCACCGATGGTGCCAAGTTCGAGCACGACGTGCCGGTGCAGGTGGAACCAGCGCATGCCGGCGATGCGACCTTGCAGCGCGATGGCACCCGCTGGCGCGACGCGGTGCTTGCCGATCTGAAAAAACAGGGCTCGCTGCCGCTGCCGTATGACCCGTCGTTCGTGCACGAAGACGACCCTGGCTCCGGCTTTGCACACGATGTGTCGCCGCCGCGTTTTTCGCACGGCTATTTCCTGCTGCGCAACCGCTTCGGCATGTTGGTGGAAACGCATTCGTGGAAGGATTACCCCACGCGCGTGCGAGTCACCCGCAATGCCATCGTCTCGGTGCTGCAGCAGGCTGCACGCAACGACGCGCAGTGGCGCACCGACGCAGTGGTTGCCGATCAACGCGCCACGCACCTGGCTGGCACGTCCGAGCCGTTGAGTTTTGCGGCCGGCCCGCAAGCGCGCACGGTCGCGTTTCGTGGCTACGCGTATACGCGCACGCCGTCGCCGATTTCCGGCGCGCTGATGACGCGCTACGACGAGAGCAAACCGCAAATCTGGAAGGTACCCCTGCGCGACCAGATCAAGCCCGATGTGGTGGTGGATGCCCCGCGCGGTGGCTATCTCGTGCCGGCGGCGCAAGCCGCCTTGGTAAGCGAAAAACTGCGCCTGCATGGCATCGCGTTTCAGACGATCGGCAATGCAGCGGAGCGCCCGGTGCAGACCGTCCGCGCCGATACCGTCACGTTCGCGGCACGCTCCAACGAAAGCCATCAGACCGTCAAACTTAGCGGCCAGAGGCGCGATGAAACCCGCACCGTGCCGGCTGGCTCGTTGTTCGTACCGATCGCGCAACCCAAGGCACGTCTGGTAATGGCGATGCTGGAACCGCAGGCACCGGATTCGCTGCTGCAGTGGGGCTTTTTCACTACCGCGTTCGAGCGTAAGGAATACATGGAAGCCTATGTCGCCGAAGAAGTGGCGCGCGACATGCTTGCCAAAGATGACGCATTGAAGGCGCAGTTCGAACAGCGCATCGCCAGCGATTCGGACTTTGCCAAGAATCCGCAGGCACGCCTGGAATTCTTCGCCAAGCGCCATGCATCGTGGGATGAGCGCTACCAGCTCTATCCGTTACTCCGCACCGCGCAGACCGACTTCGCGCCCAGTTGATCAGCCATTTCGGTGCCCCTCTGATTCGTTATGACCCAGCACTACAAGGACACGCCGTGCCGCAGCTTGATATGAAAACCTTTACACGCCGCCAACATCGCCCTCGTCCGTTGATTCTGGCGGTGGGCTTGGGTCTCGGCATCGCTTTGACTGCACCACTGGCAGCCGCGCAAAACGCGCCGTCCTCCCAGCCGTGGAGGGACACCGCATTGACTGCGGACCAGCGCGCCGACCGCTTGCTGGCGCAAATGACCGAAGACGAAAAATTCCAGATGCTGCGCAGCTATTTGGGCCTGGGCACCGACAAGATTCCCAAGCCTGCAGGCGCGCTGGGTTCGGCTGGCTACGTGCCCGGTATCGCAAGGCTGGGCATCCCCGCGCAGCAGCTGGCCGATGCCGGCGTGGGCGTGACCAACCCCGGCGGCATCCGCAAGGGCGACTACGCCACCGCAATGCCATCGGTTCTGTCGACCGCATCGAGCTGGAACCGGCAATTGGCGTATGCCGGTGGCAAGACCATGGGCCGCGAATCCTGGCAGCAGGGCTTCAACGTATTGCTCGCCGGCAGCGTCAATCTGCAGCGCGACCCGCGTAACGGACGCAATTTCGAATACGCGGGTGAAGATCCGTTGTTGGCCGGCACCATGGTCGGTGAATCGATTCGCGGCGTGCAAAGCGAACATGTGCTGTCGACAATGAAGCACTTCGCGCTCAACGACATGGAGACACGGCGCAACTTCCATAGCGCCCAGATCGGCGAGCAGGCGATGCACGAATCGGACCTGCTGGCCTTCGAGATCGCGCTGAAGATCGGCGACCCGGCCTCGGTGATGTGTTCGTACAACAAGATCAATGGCGTCTACGGCTGCGAGCACGATTACCTGCTCAACCAGGTGCTCAAACAGGAATGGAAATACCCCGGCTATGTAATGTCCGATTGGGGCGGCGTACACAGCGGCTCCAAGGCGGCGCTGGCGGGTCTGGATCAAGAATCGGCAGGCGAAGTGTTCGACGTGGCGGTGTTCTTCGATGCACCGTTGCGCATGGCGGTGTCTGCCGGCGTGGTGCCACGCGCGCGCTTCGACGATATGGTCAAACGCATCCTGCGCAGCCTGTTCGCGCATGGCGCGTTCGATTACCCGACCCAGCGCCAACCCATCGATGGCAAGGCCGGTCTGTTGGCTGCGCAGCATGTGGCCGAAGCAGGCAGCGTCTTGCTGCGCAACGAGCAGGCCATGTTGCCGGTGTCCCAGGACGTGCGCCGCATTGCCGTGATCGGCGGCTACGCCGACAAGGGCGTGATGTCCGGTGGCGGCTCCTCGCGCGTGGACGTCACCATCAACGGCGGCAACGCGGTGCCCGGCATCACCCCGACCACCTGGCCCGGCCCGGTGATCATCCACCCGTCCTCGCCGCTGCAGGCGCTGCGCGCGGCATTGCCGAACGCGCAGATCGATTACGTCGACGGCAAAGATCGCGCCGCTGCCGCACGCGCCGCCAAGGCGGCCGACGTGGCGATCGTGTTCGCCACCCAATGGGCCACCGAATCGGTGGACCTGCCGGATATGCGCTTGCCCGACAACCAGGACGCGCTGATCGAAGCGGTGGCCAAAGCCAACCCCAAAACCACCGTGGTACTGGAAACCAACGGGCCGGTGCGCATGCCGTGGGCCGAGCGCGTGCCGGCGGTGTTGCAAGCGTGGTATCCGGGCATCGGTGGCGGCGAGGCGATCGCCAATCTGCTGACCGGCACGGTGAATCCTTCCGGCCACTTGCCGGTGACCTGGCCGGTGGACGAATCGCAGCTGCCGCGCCCCTCGATTCCGGGCCTGGGCTTCAAACCGGCCAAGCCGGGCGAAGACACCATCGACTACGCCATCGAAGGCGCCAACGTCGGTTACAAGTGGTTCGCCGCGCACAAGCTGACCCCGCGTTATCCGTTCGGCCATGGCCTGTCGTACACGCAGTTCCGCATGGATGGACTGCGCGTGGAGGCGAACGGCAGCCAGCTCACCGCCAGCTTCGAAGTGGAAAATATCGGCCAGCGCGAAGGCGCCGCCGTGCCACAGCTCTACGTCACCCTGCCCGACGGCCACGCCACCCCGCTGCGGCTGATCGGCTGGCAGAAGCTCACGCTCAAGCCGGGCGAAAAGCGTAGCGTGCAGGTAGTAGCCGAGCCAAAGACGTTGGCCGACTTCGACGCCCAGGCACGTCGCTGGACGATTGCGGCGGGCACTTATCGCGTGCAACTGGCGCGCTCGGCGAGCGAACCCGTGCAGAGCGCAGCGGTCACGCTGCAAGCCGCGCAGTTGCCGTGAGCGTAGTGGGCGCATGCACTGAAGCGTGCGTGCGCCAGCTCGGGCTGGTTCGGTTGCCATGCGGCGCACGTCGCCAGGAAAAAATGTGGCGGATGCGTTGACAGTCTTGCGCGCAGCTTGCACAATTCGCCCACTGAGTCGCCCAGGTGGCGGAATTGGTAGACGCACTAGCTTCAGGTGCTAGCGGGGGCAACTTCGTGGAGGTTCGAGTCCTCTCCTGGGCACCACGACTCACGGTAGATCGTAAAAAACCTCGCTTCGGCGGGGTTTTTTTGCGTTTGGGCGGGTGCCTGATAGATCGCTTGCTGTCGCAAGCGCTGTCCGGAGGCAAATCGGCGAGCACATCCCCTGGTTTGACGACGACGCGCCCAAAGCCGGCGAGCAACACGCTGCTCCGCCTCTGAGCACGATGATCCGCAAGCAGCGCACACGTAACGGAGTGTTGGCTGCGGCTTGCAGGTAGCGCGTAGCCTCAGCGCGATCCAGTCACGTACCGTGCGATGCAGTGACCTTCGACACGCGTGGCCGGTCGCCACCAAGGGTGAGGATGACGCGTCGCCCATCAAGGCACTCCGCCCATGCGTCGCCCGTTGCAGCTGCCCGCGGCCATCGCGCACGCCACGTCGACGGCGCTTGCGGCGGCGTTTGCGTAGATGCATGAACAACTGACCACCGCGCTTCTGATCGGCGTCGATGTGCCGATAGATCCATGCGTGACTGGCCAAGCCGGTGCGACCGGCGATCTGTTCGGGACTGACGTCCTCCCTCAGCAGAACCTCGATCTGGCCGATACGCTCGGCGCGAATGCGTGGACGCCGGCTGGCCTGTGTGCGCCGATGGGCGCTGATGCGCTGCGCGTGATCGGGCTGGTACCGCGCAGCGTGCTGATTGCGGCGCAGCTCACGACTGATCGTGCTGGGCGCACGCGCCAATACATCGGCGATGGCGCGCATCGACATCCCGGTTTCATATAACGCATGTAGGCGGTATCGTTCTGACAGGTCCAGGCGGCTGGATGACATGGGCAACTCCATTTGGTAGTGAAGTCTCTCAGGTCAGGTCGCCTGGACCACGTCACAACCGTTGGTGTTGCGATCCAGAGTTGAAGCCGCCCCCTAATTTACTGACTTATGAGTAAGCAGATAACGATTGCTCGGGAAGGCAGCGTCGCGCTGTTGCGTTAGCCGGATGGCGCCATGGAGCGATTGCGGCGTACTTCTGGCGCAGCGCTCATCAGCACCAATCAGCCCAAGGCCTGCCCGGCCGAAACTGAACGGAGTCCATCACCGCCAATCAAGGGATTAGGCTTCAGGCCGATACGAGCATATGACTTCATTGCCCGCCTCCGTTGAATCTCTTCTTCCACCAGCGCTGGACGAGTCCACCCGGCTCGCAGTGCTGCGCGGCCTTTGCCTGCTGGATTCGCCGCCAGACCCGGTGTTCGACACCGTGGCCGCCATGGCAGCGCGCAGCATGGGGACGGAAATTGCGCTGGTATCGCTGGTGGACGAACACCGCCAGTGGTTCAAGACACGCATTGGCCTGGAAGAGCGGGAGACGCCACGCAGCCAGGCGTTCTGCACGCACGCGATCCGCTCGGACGAAGTGATGGTGGTACTGGATGCGCGGCTGGATCCGCGCTTGTGCGACAACCCGCTGGTGCTGGGGCCGCCATTCATTCGCTTCTATGTCGGCGCACCGCTGAAGCTACGCGATGGCCACAGTATCGGCACCTTGTGCGCCATCGGCACCAGCCCGCGCGAAGGACTGGATGCAGGGGCGATTACCCAGCTGGAAGGCCTGCGCGACCTGGCCGTGTTGCGCGTGGAAAACCTGCGCAGCAACACCTACCGCGACGGTCCGACCGGGCTACCCAACCGCTCGCGTTTCAGCGAAGACCTGGATACCTGGCTGTCGCAGCGCGATACCGCACCAGCCACCACGGCGGTGGCGATCGATGTGTGCGGCAGCGATTACTTGCGCGACATGGTCAAGGCGCTGGGCTGGGAATACGCAGATGGCTATGTCTCCACGGCACAGCGCCGGCTGACTGCCTATCTGCCCGGCGGCACCATCCTGTATCGGTTGGACCCCACCACCTTCGGCTTCCTGGCGCAGGCCGAAGGCCAGCGCCTGGCCACGCTGTGCACGAAGGTCTCCAAGGCGTTCACCGAGCCATTGGAACATCAAGGCATCCCGCATACCGCAGTGGCTTCGATCGGCGCGGTCTCGCTGCAGTCCAGCTACGGCGCCACTGACACCATCCGCTCGCTGACCACCTCGGTGGATATCGCGCGCGAGCGCTGCATGCCGTGGAGCATGTATGAGCGCAAGCACGATGTTGCCCAGCGCAATACCTTCCGCCTGCTCGCTGCCCTGCCCGCCGCGCTGGACAGCAACAACCAGCTGCGTCTGCACTATCAACCGCGCGTGGATCTGCACGACCACCGCTGCGTGGGCGTGGAGGCATTGCTGCGCTGGCAGCACCCGCTGATCGGCCCGGTGGTGCCGTCGGATTTCATTCCGATGGCCGAGAAAACCGCGCTGATCAACCGCATCACCGCCTGGGTCATCGACAACGGCATCGCGCAGGCCGCGCGCTGGCAGCAGCAAGGCCTGGACTTCAATCTGGCCTTGAACGTGTCGGCTGCCGATCTGGATCGCCCCGGCTTTGCCGACCTGCTGCAGCGTGGCCTGGATCGCTACAAGCTGGACCCACGCCGGCTGGAAATCGAATTCACCGAAAGCGCAATGATCCGCCACCCCGAACACCTGGCCGAACAACTGGCCGCCATCGCAGCGCTGGGCGTACATATCGCCATCGACGACTTCGGCACTGGCTACAGCAATTTCAGCTATCTCAAGCAACTGCCGGCCAGCGCGTTGAAGATCGATCAATCCTTCATCCGCTCGTTGCCGGACAACCGCACCGACCGCACCCTGGTACCGGCGATGATCCAGCTTAGCCATAGCCTGGGCCAGCGCGTGGTCGCCGAAGGCATCGAATCGGCGGAGGCGTATGCGCACTTGCGCGCCTGGGGCTGCAACGAAGGCCAGGGGTATTGGATCGCCAAACCGATGCCGGCCGCCGCACTGGAAACCTGGTTGGAAACGCCGTGGCACGAGCAACATGCCGCACCGGTCAATCAGCTTGCCGCCAGCCTGGCGGCGGCACGCGTCTAAGCGCAGCCAGCAAAACGACTGCGCAATCGCCAGGCGTGCGCGCCCCGTGCTCGGAATCGGCATGTACCAGTGTGCACTCCGGTTCCTGCGCGCCGTCCACGCCCACCTGACGACTGCTCGCGACGTCTTGGTAACCGCACTAAGCAACACCAGAAACGCAGGCCCCAGACGCAACGCGGAGCTGCGCGGCACCCAAGTGTCGCGCAGTGTTGCGTCTGAAGACATCAACCTGCCGATGTAGCGCTTACCAGAACACCGTGTACAGCACGATCAGAATCGCGATGACGCCGGCCGCGCCGATCTTGAAGCTCAGCGTGGTGCCGTAGGCGACTTCGTTGGTGCGAATCAGATCGCGTGCCTGCGTTGCCGGCGTCAGCAGCGACACCAGCACAGCCAGCATCAGCGCAGCGACGAACACCACGCCAATGCGGTCCATGAACGGCAGTTCCGGCCACGCGAACTTGAGCACGAACGACAACACCACCGAGCCGATCGCCGCGGTCAGCGCGCCGGCTTCGTTGGCGCGCTTCCAGAACAGACCCAGCATGAAGATCACCACCACGCCGGGGGTAAAGAAGCCGGTGAATTCCTGGATGAACTGGAAGCCCTGATCGAAGTTGCCAAGCAACGGCCGTGCGGTAAGGATGCCGATCAGCACCGAGACGGCGGCAACGATACGGCCCACGCGCACAAGTTGCTTCTGTTCGGTCTGCGGGCGGAACTTGGCGTAGAAATCCAGGGTGAAGATGGTCGCCACCGAATTGATCTTGGACGCCAGCGAGGCCACGATCGCCGCCACCAACGCAGCGAACACCAGCCCCAGCATGCCGGTCGGCAATAGCTGCATCATGGTCGGGTACGCCTGATCGGGCTTGGCCAGATCCGGCGCCAGCACCACCGCGGCAATGCCCGGCACCACGATCACCAACGGCATCAGCAGCTTCAGGAATGCCGCAAACACCATGCCCTTCTGCGCCTCGCCGATGTTCTTGGCCGCCAGCGCACGCTGGATGATGTACTGGTTGAAACCCCAATAACTGATGTTCATCACCCACAGCCCGCCCAGCAGCACGCTCAGGCCCGGCAGATCCTTGTAGAACGGGTTGTCTTTGGTCAGGATCATGTGGAAGTGCTCGGGGTGCGCATTCCACAGGTGTTGGAAGCCTTCCAGCACGCCAGCGCCATCGCCGATGCGCGCCAGGGTCAGCGCGGCCACCAGCAGCCCGCCCAAGACCAACAGCGTGACCTGCACGATGTCGGTCAGCGCCACCGCCTTCAGCCCGCCGTATAGCTGGTAGACCAGCGCAAACACGCCGATCAACGCCAGCGCCAGGGTCTGGTCCATGCCGGTGACCTGGCTGACCGCGATCGACCCCAGCCACAGGATCGAGGTGAGGTTGACGAACACGTACAGCAGCAGCCAGAACACCGCCATCAGCGTACGGATCCACTTGCCGTAACGCTGCTCCAAAAACTGCGGCATGGTGTAGATGCCGTTGCGCAGGAAGATCGGCAGGAAGAATTTGCCGACGATCAGCAGCGTCAGCGCCGCCATCCATTCGTAGGACGCAATCGCCAGACCGATCGCATAGCCGGAACCGGCCATGCCGATGATCTGTTCGGCCGAGATGTTCGCGGCAATCAGCGATGCGCCGATCGCCCACCACGGCAACGACTTGCTGGCCAGGAAATAATCCTCGGCACTCTTGCTGTGGCCTGCCTTCTCGCGCGACACCCATTGCGCGAGCACGAAGATGCCGGTCAGGTAGACCAGCACAATCACGATATCCAACGTCGCCAAACCCACTGCACTCTCCTGTCTGGCTCTGGGGGTGCGCGTCGAGCGCTTGACGAACCTGCAGAATGCTGCCGCAACGCATCGCGTGCGCCACGGCAGCGCGGCGAACCGCAGCTGCAGGCCATCCCGGCCGATCGACGCGCGCGTCCCGCGGCGGCTGATGACACCACCGATCAGGGTGGCCGCTATACCGCGCCGCCAGCAGTGGCGACGCGCCTGTTTCATCCGATCTCCCGCAGGCGCGCACGCACGCCTGCGGGAATGCTGCTTATTTGACCGGGCAGTCGACGCCGACTTCGGCTTCGTTGAGCGCGCCCAGCGCCACCTTGGATATCGACAGAGTCAGCGCGGCAGCGCTTTCAATGCTGGCAACCTCGCTCAGCTTGGTCACGTCGGCGCCTGCCACAGCGAAGCACTTGAGCGGCACGCCGACCACTTTCCACTGGCCTTGCGGCAGCGCAGCCAGGGTCTTCTGCACATCGACGCGGCCACCACACTTCTCGCCGCAGCCCACGCCCAGCCACACCGGTGCGGTCACTGCGCTGTCGCGGCGCAGGGTCAGCTGCAACTGCACATCGCCGTTGCTCTCACGCGAAACGTCCACCGGCTTGCCAGACACCAGCAGCACGCTGGCAACCGAACTGCCGGACCACACCAGACGGCGCGCATCTTCCTGCACCTTGTGGTCGACTGCGGTTATCTTCAGGCTGTCGTCGGACAGGCCCACCGGCAGCGTGGTCGCCGGCACATGCTTCTGGGCAACACCGGACATCTGCATCGCAATCCCCAGTGCCGGCTTGCCGCGCACGAAGTACAGCCCGCTCACCGACTGCTCGCCTGACACGCCCGACGCTTCCGGCAGTGCCGCCAAGTCGCCCTTGTCGGCGTAAGTCAGGCCGAAGCCGAACTTGAACTGCGGGTCGTAGTCCTTCTGGCCGACGTTGTTGGCGAACTGCACCGCGGTCTTTGGCCAGGAAAAGCTCAGCTTGCCCTTGAAGTCGTGCTGCACCGTGCCATCGGCCTTGCGCAACAGCACATCGGCGATGCCCTCGCCTTCGGAACCCGGCAACCAGGCCGCCACGAATGCGTCGGAGGCATTGATGTACTGGTTCATCCACAGCGGACGCCCGCTCAGGAATACCGCCACCACCGGGATGCCTTCTGCCTTGAGCTTCTTGATCAAGGCCAGCTCGCTCTCGTCGCCTGGCTTGTACAGCAAGGTGGCGATGTCGCCCTGGAATTCGGCGTACGGGTTTTCGCCGAACACCACCACGGCCACGTCCGGCCTGGTCTTGTAGGCGCCATCCACAGCCAGCTCGGCGCTGCCGCCGGCCGCCGTGATCTGCTTGTCCAGGCCTTCCCAGATGGTGGTGCCGTTGGGGTAGTCGCTGCGCTTGGTGCCGGTGCCCTGCCAGTTCAGCGTCCAGCCGCCGGACTGCTTGCCCATGTCGTTGGCACCGTCGCCCAGCACCAGCACGCGCTTGGTCGGATCCAGCGGCAGGATGCCGGCCTGGTTCTTCAGCAGCACCAACGACTCACGCACTGCCTGGCGGGCGATCGCACGGTGTTCCGGTGCACCCAGCAATTCGTACTTGCCACCGAGCGGGCGCTTGGACGGCTTGCCGGCTTCGAACAGGCCCAGACGCAGCTTGACGCGCAGGATGCGGCGCACCGCATCGTCCAGGCGCTCGGCCGAGATCTGCCCGGACTTCACCGCCGCCAGTTCGGTTTCGTAGATGCCCTTCCAGCTGTCGGCGGCCATCGCCATGTCGACGCCGGCAATGAACGAGGCCGGGCAGTTCTGGTTGGTGCAGCCCTTGACCTGGCCGTGGCCGTTCCAGTCGCCGACCACGAAGCCGCCGAAGTTCATGCGGCCCTTGAGCACGTCGGTCAGCATGACCTTGTTGCCGTGCATCTTTTCGCCGTTGAAGCTGTTGAACGAGGCCATTACGCTCTGCGCGCCGGCAGCGATCGCCGGCGGATAACCGGCCGCATGGATGTCGCGCATGGTGGCTTCGGACACCTTGGTGTCGCCCTGGTCCTTGCCATCGGTGGTGCCGCCGTCGCCGACGAAATGCTTCACCGAGGAAATCACGTGGCTGCCGTCCAGGAACTGCGGCGTGCCCGGTGTGCCCTGGACGCCTTCGACCATCTTGCCGGCGAAGCTGGCCACCACGTCCGGCGACTCGGAATAGCCTTCGTAGGTGCGGCCCCAGCGGTCGTCCTGCGGCACCGCCACGGTCGGCGCGAAGGTCCACTCCATGCCGGTGACGCGGGTTTCGGCAGCGGTGATTTCGCCAATCTTCTTGATCAGATCGGGATTGCGCGTGGCACCCAGGCCGATGTTGTGCGGAAACAGCGTGGCGCCGACGATGTTGCTCTGGCCGTGCACCGCATCGATGCCGAAGATGATCGGAATCGCGTTGCCGCCCTTGGAGGTGTCCATCGACGCCTCATAGAACGCGTCGGCCAGCTTCAACCAGTCGGCCGGGCTGGCGTTGTACTTGCCACCCGGATCGGAGTTGCCGCCGGCCAGCACCGAGCCGATGCGATATTTGCGCACGTCGTCCGGGGTCATGCTGGCGATATCGCCCTGTATGGTCTGGGCGACCTTCTCTTCCACGCTCATCTTGGCCATCACATCGGTGATGCGCTGCTCCAGCGCTGCGTCCTGCGGGAACGGCCACTTCGGCGACGGCCATTGGTCCGGATGGATGGTGGTCGACGACGCGGCAGGTGCAGCAGCCGGGGCGGTCTTGTTCGCCTCGCCAGCGGTGTCCTTGCCTTGGCAGGCGGCCAACATCAGCACCGCTGCAGCGGTTGCCAGGCAGAGGGCGCGACGCGCGACGGGCGCGGCGGCACGACGGAGCAGCTTGTCCAAGATCAGGTTCTCCAGGGTGGTTCTCCCACGGCGATGCGTTGCGCCGCAGGCCATCAGGCGGCGTACGCTTGCGTGATTCCCCTACCCTGTCAACAACCGCCGACCGTATGCCGAATCGCTGGCAACTTATTGGCCGCGGCTATAGCGTTGGAATACCGGCAGCACCTGTGAAACCAGGCAAAACGCCCCAATCCGCCATCGTGGCTGGTGTTGGAAGCAAGCGCACTTTGTTGCATCGCACCACCTGCCGATTCGGTCAGTGCGCAGCATCGGCACGCAATGGCGTCTGGCAACGCGCGCGTGCGCAGACGTGTTCGAACACCGGCCAACGGGTGAGCTCGCCGTCAAACAACTGTCATACCGGCGGCCTAGCGTAAACTGCCTGGCGATGCGCCACTGCCATTGTCGATCGTTGCTTTTGCCTGGAGTTTCGATGTCTGCCTCCCCCGACCCCTCCCGTCGTCGCCTGATGCAATTTCTGGCGGCCATCCCCCTGTTGCCGCTTGGCAACGCCAGCGCAGCTGCTCTGCAACAACTTGGCGGTGCCGCGTGGGCCGCGCGCCCGTTGCGACCATCGGACAATCCGACCCGCCTGGTGTCGGCCACCTTCCACGGCATGCCGGCGCCCAGCCTGGCCAACCCGGCGGCGATGGCCACCACCACGGTCGGCTCGGCACTCAGCGTAACGCGCAGCGACGGCAGCACGCAGCGCTATGCACTGGCCTACCACCCGTTCTTCGTCACCGGCGACCAGGTGCCCGACGGCAACGGCGGCACCGTGCTGGCGGGTGGGTACTACGACATCCAGCATCGCCCGATCATCGACCGCTCCAAACCCGGTGCCGAACGTGCGTTCTTTTCCGATTGCCCGGACGGCTCCTCGCTGCTGACCCTGCCCCATGCCAAGGTGCCGGGCGTCAAGGGCAACCACGTATTCGCGGTAGTGCAGTTCGAATACACCACCCGCGACCAGGCCGGCAACGACGTCAATCGCCACCTGCCCGCGCCGATCGCGGTGTTGACGCTGGATCAGGACCCGGCCACCGGCAAGCTCTCGCTGGTGAAGTACCACAACGTCGACACTGCGCCAGTGCATGGGCTGTGGACCACCTGCGGCGCCAGCCTGTCGCCGTGGAATACCCACCTGTCCAGCGAAGAGTACGAGCCCGACGCCACCGCGCTGGCTGGCAATACCCAGTTCCGCAGCTACAGCACGCATTTGTACGGCGACCCGGAAAAAGCCAACCCCTACCACTACGGGCATCTGCCGGAAATCACCGTGCACCCGGACGGCACCGGCAGCGTGCGCAAGCACTATTGCCTGGGCCGCATCTCGCACGAACTGGTGCAGGTGATGCCCGACCAACGCACCGTGTTGATGGGCGACGACGCCACCAATGGCGGACTTTTCATGTTCATCGCCGACCGTAAGGCGGACCTCTCTGCCGGCACATTGTATGTCGGCAAGTGGCACCAGACCTCCGGCATCGGCCCGGGTGCGGCCACGTTGAGCTGGATCAAGCTCGGCCACGCCACCAGTGCCGAGATCCAGGCCATGGCCGACCGCCTTACTGCCGCCGACATCCTCGATGTGCACCTGAGCGATCCGGGCGACGCCGCTTTTACCAAGATTCCGTTCAACGGCACCTTCAACTGGATCCGCATCAAACCCGGCATGGAAAAGGCCGCCACCTATCTGGAAACCCATCGCTATGCCGCGCTGGCCGGCGGCAGCCTGGGCTTCACCAAGCTCGAAGGCACCACCGTCAACGCGCACGACAAGGTCGCCTATATGGCGATGTCCTACATTGTCACCAGCATGCTCAACGGCTCGGGCGATGTAAAAGTACAGGGCCCGGAAGCCGGCGCGGTCTATGCCTTGAATCTGCGCGGCGGCCAACGCGACAGTCACGGCGCGCCAATCCACAGCGACTGGGTGCCGATCGATATGGCCGCCCCGGCGGCCCTCACCGGCCACAACCTGGCCAAGGCCGATGCGCTGGGCAATCTGGCCGACCCGGAACGGATCGCCAACCCGGACAACCTCAAGTTCTCCGAGTCGTTGCGCACCTTGTTCATCGGCGAAGACAGTAGCCTGCACGTCAACAATTTCCTGTGGGCCTACAACGTGGACAACGGCACGCTGACGCGCGTGCTGTCGGTGCCGGCAGGCGCCGAATCGACCG
This sequence comes from Xanthomonas sp. JL1, assembly GCF_038405005.1. NCBI lineage: Bacteria > Pseudomonadati > Pseudomonadota > Gammaproteobacteria > Lysobacterales > Lysobacteraceae > Xanthomonas > Xanthomonas sp. JL1. The sequence continues at coordinate 39,642 of NZ_JBBYGR010000060.1, forward strand.
GTTTGCACGCGGTCGACGAAATCCACGGCTGGACCTATGTGATGAGCAACTTCCAGCATCCTGGCGACTGGGAAAGCCCGTTGCACGACACCGTCAAAGCCACGCTGGACCCGCTGGTCCGCGCCAACTACAAGGACCGCTTCGGTGGTGCCGTGGGTTATCTCACCGGCGATCCGGTGGCGGTGCAGTTGGGCAAGGCATAAGCGCTGATGTTTCCAGTTGCGGCGCTGCGTGACGCTGCAGCTGACACGTGCAGCGGTGCATTCCCGCTGCTGTCGCATACCGGTAGGAGCGCACCTGGGCCGGTAGCAGCGCACCCGGGCGCGAGGAGCGTTGCCGATATGGCCTGTTGCGCCTGGATACGCTCCTGCGGGTGAGGTCGATGCCTGGCCGCGTCGGTGAGACGCCGATCAGAGCGCAGGTGCCTGAGCGCGCGGTCAAGACTGCCGCAAGTCCAGCGCCGCCATCACGATGGGCTTGGCCCAATCGGGCACCTGCGCCAATTCTTCCGGCGTTTGCGGGTAATGCAGACCGCTGCGGTCCAGTTCCAGTACCAGCACGGGTGCCACCTGGCCCGCCGCATCGGCCGGAGCGCTGTTGTCGTAGACATGCAGCACGGCCAGATATGGCAGCAACGCAATCAGGTTGGCCCGCGAGGCATCGTAACGCTCGCGGATCTTGTGCTCAGGGATGGCATGACCACCGGCAGCAACCCGCGCGGCCACACGCTGGATGTGCAGATCCACTGTCGCCAACCCGCAGAACCAGACCGCCACCGTGTGCTGCGCGCACGCCTCGCGCAGCAGGCGTGGAATGGTGCTCGCACCCAGCGTGGTTTCGAATGCGAAATCGCTGCCGTTGGCCATGGCATGGCGCAGCCGCCGTACACCTTCTTCCCAGGCCTGCGCGTTCGCTTCCGCAAGCGCCCAGCCCTGCTCCACCAGTTCCTTGGTGAACGCATCGGGGTTGAACCAGGTGGCGCCGTCCTCTTGCAGAAAACGGCCCAATAGCGAACTTTTGCCGGCGCCATTGACGCCGGCCAGCACCAGGAGATTGCCCATCGGTTACAGCGACGGACCCAGGGTGATCTTGCGGCCGCGGCGTGCCGGCGTGGCGATCGCCTTGGCCAGACCTGCACCCTCGGTCGCCGCCGCAAGCTGCGCGTCGAACTTCGCCTGCAATGCCTGCAGCGATTGCGCGCGCGACGGAGCCGCCGCCGCCGCACTCGCCTGATTGACCAGGCGCCGATATTCCTCGGCGTCCACGACGACCGCTTCGGGATGATTGTGGTTGGTGATGACCACCGCCCCATGCGAGCGCACCTTGCGCATCAGGCTGGGCCAGCCCTTCACCTTGATGTCGGCGGCGGGGGATTTTTCAAGCTCGGGCAAATCCTGGAGGCGCGACATGGCGGCAGTCCGGCGCGGAGTGATGGCGATCAGCCTACTCTCAAATTCCCAATTTAGGAAATTTGTCTATTCTGGCCTCAGCGCAGTCGGTCATGTCGTCCAAAACAAAAAACGGGGCCCGCAGGCCCCGTTCTCTGTCTGCGCGATGCGCAAAATGCTTAGCCGCGCAGTTTGCTCAGCAATTCGCGCGTCACCGGGTCGGCCACATCGGCCGATTCGCCCTTCAGCGCCGGCAACAACTGGCTGGCCAGCTGCTTGCCCAGCTCCACGCCGAACTGGTCGAACGCATTGATGCCCCACATCACCGATTGCACGTACACGCTGTGCTCGTACATCGAGATCAGCGCGCCCAGCGCCTGCGGGGTGAGCGCATCGAGCAGGATCACCGTGCTCGGACGGCCGCCCGGGTAGCTGCGGTGCGGGTCGCTGCTGTCCTGGCCATTGGCCAGCGCCTCGGTCTGCGCCAGCACATTGGCCATCAGCGCGACATGGTTTTCCGCATACGGGTCGTCGTTGTGCACGGTGCCGATGAAATCGGCCGGCACCACGCTGGTGCCCTGATGCAGCGCCTGGAAGAAGCTGTGCTGCACATCGGTGCCCGCGCCGCCCCACCACACCGACACGGTGTCGCTGTCCACCGCCGAGCCGTCGAGCTTGACGCGCTTGCCCAGGCTCTCCATCACCAGCTGCTGCAGATACGCCGGTAGCAGTGCCAGGCGCTGGTCGTAAGTCATCACCGCGTGCGTGGCGCTACCGAGCAGGTTGCGGTTCCACACTGCGGTCAGGCCGTGCAACACCGCGACGTTTTCTTCCAGCGGCGTGTTGAGCGCATGCGCGTCGAACTGCGCGGCGCCTTCCAGCAGTTGTTCGAAACGTTCGAAACCAATGGCCAATGCAATCGGGAAGCCCACTGCCGACCACAGCGAGTAGCGCCCACCCACCCAATCCCACATCGGCAGCACGCGGCCGGGTGCGATATCGAAGGCCTTGGCGGCGCGCTCGGGGTTGGCACTGACTGCGTACAGCCGCTCGCTGCCACCGAGCCAGGCATGCAGGATGCTGCCGTTGAGCAGGGTTTCCTGGGTGCCGAAGGTCTTGGAAATCAGGATGCCGGCGGTGCGTGCCGGGTCCAGCGTGGCCAGCGTGCGCTGCATTGCTGCGCCATCCACATTGGAGACAAAATGCACGCGCAAGCGGGCACCGGACACCGGACGCAACGCGTCGGCAACCAGACGCGGGCCCAGGTCCGAGCCACCGATGCCGACACTGACGATATCGGTGACGTCGGTGGCTTCGAGCTGCTGGATCAGCGCGCCCATCCGCTGCCGCACTTCTGCAGCAGTGGCGTAGGCCTCCGAGGCCACGGGCGCGTCGGTCAAGTCGCCACGTAACGCGGTGTGCAAGGCCGCGCGCTGTTCGGTCACATTGACCTGCTCGCCACGGAACAACCGCTGGAACGCGCCGGCCAGATCGCGCTCGCGGGCGATGGCGAACAAGGCATCGAGCGCGGCGCGGTCGTACTTCTGCCGCGCGAAGTTGAAATACAACGGACCGACTTGCCAGGCGTATTGCGTCGGCCGTTCCGGCTCTGCGGCAAGCAATGCGGGGATGGCAGCGCCGCGCAGGCGCTGGGCGTGGGCGTGAAGCGCGTCGAATCCGTTGGTCTGTGTCATGCGGCCTGCGTGGGGATGCTGTGGTTGGTGTGGGAGATCGCGTTGCGCGCGTTCACATATACCAGATTGGGCTTAAAGGTCTTGGCTTCGTCTTCGCTCATGCTGGCGAACGCCGCCACGATGATCAGATCGCCCACCTGCACGTGACGCGCTGCGCCGCCGTTGAGCGACATGATGCCGCTGCCGTCTTCGGCGCGGATGGCATAGGTGCTGAAACGCGCACCGTTGGTGACGTCCCAGATATGGACCTGTTCGAATTCGCGGATGCCGGTCGCTTCCAGCAGCAGGCCGTCGATGGCGATCGAGCCTTCGTAGTTGAGCTCGGCGTGGGTGACGGTGGCGCGGTGGATCTTGGCTTTCAGCAGGGACAGATGCATGGACGCGGGCAACGACAAAAGGAAAGCCGGCATTTTAGCGGAAAGCGCCCGCCCCCAACCGGTTTGCGCTGCGGTCGGTGGTGAGGGCTTCAGGCCTACGCCGCGGGAAGACCGGCCTGCATCGGTTGACTCGCGCTACTGGCGGAGGTCAGACGCCACGTACGCAGCGCCGGCCTGCTCAGAATTCCAGGTTGTCGATCAAGCGCGTGCTGCCCAGGCGGGCCGCGATCAAGGCCACGTGCGCACCGGTGTGGCCGTCGCCCGGCTCGCTGAGGTCGGGCAGCCGCACCACTGCGTAATCGACCCGGAAACCAGCCTGCTCCAGCGCGTGGCTGGCCGCGTCTTCCACCTGCGCGCGCGGCGTGCCGACGGCATAGCTGTCGCGCATCTGCAGCAGCACCTTGTGGATATTGGCCGAGATCGGGCGCTCTTCGGCCGACAGATACTGATTGCGCGAGCTCATCGCCAGGCCATCGGCCTCGCGCACGATGCTGCCGCCCAGGATCTCGATCGGAAACGCCAGGTCGGCCACCATCTGCCGGATCACAGCCAATTGCTGGTAATCCTTCTTGCCGAAGGCGGCCACGTCCGGCTGCACCTGATTGAACAACCGCGCCACCACGGTGCATACGCCATCGAAATGCCCCGGCCGGCATTCGCCCTCAAGCACATCGCTGACGCCGGGCGCGTGGATGGGCGTGGCCAGCGCGGTGCCGAGTGGGTACATCGTGTCCACGTCCGGCAGCCACAGCGCATCGCAGCCGGCATCTTCCAGGCCGCGCAGGTCGGCCTCGGGCGTACGCGGGTAGCACGCAAAATCTTCATTCGGGCCGAACTGGGTCGGGTTGACGAACACGCTGGACACCACACGGTCGGCGTACTGGCGCGCCAGCATCACCAGCGAGTAATGCCCGACGTGCAGGTTGCCCATGGTGGGCACCAGCGCCACGCGCAGGCCCTCGCGCTTCCAGCCGTTGACCAGAGCGCGCAGGGCGGAAAGATCGGTGAGTGTCTGGATCATGCGGCGTACGCGTGCTCTGCATCGGGAAAGCTGCCATCGCGCACGGCCTGCGCGTAGGCACGCACCGCACCAGCCACCGAGCCGCCTTCGGCCAGGAAATCCTTGACGAACTTGGGCCGACGATGACCGCTGTCCAGGCCCAGCATGTCGTGCATCACCAGCACCTGGCCGTCGCAACCGGGGCCGGCACCGATGCCGATGGTGGGCACGCTGAGTTCTGCGCTGATTTGCGTGGCGATCGGCGTCGGCACGCATTCCAGTACCACCAGGCTGGCACCGGCGTCGACCACCGCCTGCGCATCGCGGCGCAACTGCTCGCCGGCTTCGCCGCGGCCCTGCACCTTGTAGCCGCCGAAGCGCAGCACCGATTGCGGGGTCAGCCCCAGGTGCGAGCAGACCGGAATCTCGCGCTCGACCAGGTAACGGATGACCTCGAGCTTATGCCCGGCGCCCTCGATCTTGACCATCTCCGCACCGGCCTGCAGCAGTTGGGTGGCGGCATCCAATGCACGTTCGGGCGTGGCGTCGGCCTGGAACGACAGGTCGGCCACCAGCAATGCGCGATCGAGCGCGCGGGCCACCGCGGCGGTGTGGTAGACCATGTCGGCGGTGGTCACCGCCAAGGTGGAATCATGCCCCTGCATCACCATGCCGAGCGAGTCGCCAACCAGGATCAGGTCCACGCCATTGACGTCGAAGGTGCGCGCGAAGCTGGCGTCGTACGCGGTCAACATGACCAGTTTTCGACCCGCGCGCTTGGCCTGCGCCAAGGCGGGCACGGTCCAGGGATTGCTGTCGGCGTGGCTGCTCATGAAGTCATTACGTGGGGTGATAAGCCGGTCATTATCTACCCAATCGGCTCCAGCCCGCAGGTATCGATGGCTTGCAGGGCGTGCCGCACTGTTCCATGGCCCGGAATGATCGCCTGCGGCGCCAGCTCGGACAGCGGCAGCAGTGCGAAGGCACGCGCGTGCAGATGCGGATGCGGAACCTGCAACTGCGGCAGATCGATCACCTGTTCGGCGTACAACAGCAGGTCCAGATCCAGCGTGCGCGGGCCCCAGCGCTCGCCGGCGCGACGCTCGCGGCCGAACGCCTGTTCGATGCCGAGCAAGGCTTCCAGCAGCGGCAGCGGCGCGAGGCCGGTGCGCAGCTGCGCCACGGCATTGATGAAATCCGGCTGGTCTGCGCGGCCCCAGGCCGGCGTACGGTACAGACACGACGCTGCGATCAGCGTGGTCTGCGGCACAGCGCCCAGCGCGGCGATGGCCGCGCGCACGCTGGCCTCGGCCGGGCCCAGGTTGGCACCCAGGCCGACAAAGGCGGTCTGCATGCCCTAGTCGCCTGCGGGCGCGCCGGTGCGGCGCCGGCGGCGGCGACGCTTGCGCGGTGCGCCCTCCTCGCCTTCCTGGTCTGCCTGCGCCGATTCGATCGCCTCCACCAGCTCCTGGCCGGGCGACTTCTGCGCCTCACTCCAGAACTCCACATCGCCGGCGTGATCGGGCGAAGCGCACTGGCGCAGCACCAGGAAATCGAACGCCGCGCGGAAGCGCGGATGCGACAAGGTGCGCAACACCCGCTTGCGCTGACGCGACGAGAAGCGCGTCTGCATCAACCAAATTTCCTGCATCGGCAGCGAGAAGCGACGCGGTAACGCCACGCGCTCCAGCTGGTGCAAGGTGACGCGATCGGCTGCGCGGCGCTGCGCATCTTCCGGTTGCACGCCTTGCGCCTGCAGCCCCATCAAGGTGCGGCAGAACGCCGGCCACAGCAGCAACGCAAACAGGAATGCCGGCGACACCGGCTCGTCGTTGGCCACGCGGGCATCGGTGTTGCGCAGGCCTTCCAGCACCATGGCGCGCAACGCGCCGCTGCGGTTGGATTTCAATGCTGCCGCGCTTTCGGGAAACAACGCGCCGAACAGGCCATAACGCTCCAAGCCTTCGAAGCTGGCCACGCCATGTCCGGACAGGAACAGTTTGAGGATTTCTTCAAACAGACGCGCAGGTGCGGCCTCGGATAACAGCCCGGCCAGGCGCGGGATCGGTTCGGCGGTGCCGGCTTCGATCTCGAAGTTCAACTTGGACGCCAGGCGCACCGCGCGCAGCATGCGCACCGGGTCTTCCTGGTAACGCAGCTCCGGGTCGCCAATCAACTTCATCAGGCGCGCCTGCACATCTTCGAAGCCGCCGCAGTAATCGCGCACCGAGAAATCTTCGATGGCGTAGTAAAGGGCGTTGCAGGTGAAGTCGCGGCGGATCGCGTCTTCTTCGATGGTGCCGTAAACGTTGTCGCGCACCAGCCGGCCGTTATCGAGTTCGCGGTCGCCGCTGCCATCGTCGCTATTGGCGCGGAAGGTGGCCACTTCGATGATTTCGCGACCGAACACCACGTGCGCCAGACGAAAACGTCGGCCAATCAGGCGGCAGTTGCGGAATAGCGCCTTGACCTCTTCCGGCGTGGCGCTGGTGGCGACATCGAAATCCTTGGGGTGGTGACCGACCAGCAGATCGCGGACCGCACCACCGACCAGGTAGGCACCAAAGCCCGATTCGCGCAGGCGATAAAGCACGCGCAGCGCGTTGGGGCTGATGTCCTTGCGCGAGATGGTGTGCTGGTCGCGTGGAATGACGCGCAGCGTGAACGCAGATGTCACTGAGGCTTCGATGATGGCGCTTCCGTCTTGTGTTGCAGGATTGCCCAACGGCTATTACCTCACTATAATAACGCTGCGCACAACACGTGACAAAAGCTCCCTTCGTCTAATGGTTAGGACGTGGCCCTCTCAAGGCTAAAACAGGGGTTCGAGCCCCCTAGGGAGCACCACCTCGCGTCTCGCTGCAGAAACGCCAGAGCCCCGCATCGCGGGGCTTTTGCGTTGTAGCGCGGGCACTTCGCACGTGTGCTGGGCTGCACTGCGGTGCGACGTGCCGCAACGGTCTCCGCGGCCTGGCCTGGCCAGGACCGCCTGGACTGACGAAGTGGTCGAGGTTGGTTGCCGGCCTGCATCGATGGTCGGATTGCATCGGACGCGCGCCATGCGGCAGCCCTTGTCAGGATGCCATGCGGCAACCACCATCCACGCACCGCAGCCAACGCGCATGCATCGTCAGGCGCATCGCGCGGTGCGGACTGGACGACGTATCGATCACAATGACGCCGCTCAGATCAGTCAGATCAGCACAAAGAACACAGACTGGTACAACAGCAACGCGCCACGCCAGCCATACTTGCCATTCTTCGGTGCGACAGGCGACTTGCCTGGCTTGTGCGCCATTCGCACTGGACGCTTTGGCAATTTGCAGTACATGGCGTCTGCTCACAGAGCGGCTGGGAAGAATGTCTCGTCGTCGCTTCCGGTTTCGGCAACGGCGTCATGCGCATGCAGGCTTTCCAGATGGCGTACCGCCACATGAAACGTCGCATAGTGCTCAGCCAGCTGCTTGCGCAGGCGGCGCGCCGCGTCTTCGACATACATCAGGTTTGCGCCGTTCAAGCGCGCAAATGCCTGTTCGTCGGGCCGTCGCACCGCGGCCTGCACCGGCGTTGCCAACGCCTGCTCGCACAGACCGATCAGTTCCTGGATTGCGAAGCCCTGCGTATCCGCGGGCAGATCGACGCACACCTGCGCCACGCTACGCTGGCTATGCGGGGTGGCGTAGGAACCGTGATCCTGCAGCCACTGCGCAACGTCTTGCAGCGGCAGCGCATCGCACCAGGCGTGCTGCTGCACGAACGCATCGCTCAGCAACTGCCGCGACAACGCCGCCGAACAGGGGCAGGTGGACGCGTACAACACCTCGACCTGTAGCTGGATTGTGGTGCGCCCTGCCCTGCACTGCGCGGCAATGCGCACCGGGTAGGCACGCCAGCCGCTCAGCCCTTCGCTGCGTAGTGCCGGCATGCGCAGCATCAGTGCGAAGCTGAGCGTCAGCCGTGCAGCGCGGCTTGCGCAATCTGCATGGCTTTCGATCAGCGCCTGCAGCAGCTGCGGGAGCATGGCCGGCGACAATGGCCGCTGCAGGTGCAGGTCCAGCAGACGATACAGCCGCGACATGTGGATGCCTTTGAGCTCGGCCCGCGGCAGATCGACCTGCACGCTGGCACGGGCTGCAAGGCCACTGCCACTGGCGGCGTCCAGATGCACGGGAATCGCGATGTCCTGCATGCCGACCCACCGCAAGGGCGCGCTCAGCGTGAATGCTTCGGTCACAGCAACATCGGGAAGCGTGGCGGACATCGGGTACTCGTCGGAGGGTAAGGGTGACGATCGCGGCTCAAACGCGACCAGGAAACGCAGCGAAGTAGTCGTCGATTCCCGCATGCAGCGTCTGTGCAAGTTCGTCCTGATGCGTATCGCCACACAAACGCTGGCAATCGTCGCGATTGCTCATAAAGCCGGTCTCCACCAGCAACGATGGGATATCCGGCGACTTCAGTACCGCAAAACCTGCCTGCCCCACCTGGTTTTGATGCAGGTGCGTCACCTGCTGCAGGCGCTCCAGCATCAACGTACCGAAGGCCAGGCTGCTGGCGATGGTGCCGCTCAGCGATAGGTCCGCCAATACCTGCGACAGCACCGGGTTGCTCGGCACCCGCAGCCGGCGTGCGGTGTCGCCCATGTCGTCGGCAGCGTTTTCGCTATCGGCGATCCAGCGGGCAAGTGCGGAGCTGGCGCCAGTCTGCGACAGCGCAAACACCGAGGCGCCGCGCGCTTCGCGCGTTGGTGCGGCATCGGCGTGGATGGAAACGAACAGATCCGCGCTGTGGCGATGCGCGATCAACACACGCTCGTGCAGCGGCACGAAGCGGTCATCGCTGCGGATCATGGTGGGCCGGTAACGCGCATCGGCCGCCAAGCGCTGATGTAGCCGCCCGGCCACCGCCATGACCACATGTTTTTCGTAACGCGCATCGGCACTGACCGCACCCGGATCCTTACCGCCATGGCCGGCGTCGATGGCGACCACATAGGGCTGCAGGCGCGAGCGGGGCGGCTCTGCTGGGGCTGGAGCTGGGGCTGTCGCTGGCGTTGGAGCAGCATCGCTCGCGGCCAGCGCCACGCCGCCGGAGAGGGGGGCAAGCTCCAGCACCAGCGCACTGTCCTCCCAGCGCAGGTTGACCGAACAGGGCTGCTGCAGATCGAACACGACCCGCAGCCCATCGAGATGCGCAGCGCTGCGTATGCGGGTCACCGCAGCGCCTGCGGGGATCGGGTCGATGCGCGGCGCCTGCGACGACACGCCAGAGAGATCGATGACCAACCGCTCAGGATCGGCCAGCCTGAAACTGCGATAGGCAACCTGCGCACCAAGCAGCTCCAACCGAAGACGCAGCAACCCGCCCTGCTGCTGCACGCTGCATTCCCGCAAGACTGGAAGCCCTTGCGCGGCAGCCAAGGCCGGCGACAGCATCAGCGCAGCGGCTCCGCCTTGTAATAGGTCCCGGCGCTTCATCGCGCCCTCCCCTCGCAATCCCAGTCATCGACCCACCACAGCAAACGGCAGCACAGGCTGCGGTGCGATTCCAGACAGCACACAAGAGAACAGGGATGGCGGGACACGGTAGACAAGCCGCGAGGCGAATTATTGTTATAAAGTAACATAAATTCAGCGGAAGCAAGCCTATCCCTTTCATCCTGCGCCTCCGCATTCATCTCCTCATATAGAAGTCACCCAGGTCCCAGCATCTCCCGGAGAGCGATGCAGCCTGGCGTCACTGCACCGAGATCGGCTGTGCCCCAACGTCCCCCCGATTTTGAGTAGTCGCCCCTGCAAAATTCACCAAACACACCAAGCCAACCGATGTGGGCGTGTGTTCCTCGCTCGCAATGACATTGCGAGCACTGTGGCCAGCATGATGAGTCTCGCAACCATAGGCGCAAAAAGACCCTTCAGTCCCAGACGCACCATGGCCCGCAGCAACCAGCGGATGTTGTCCCCCGCCGCGCACAGCACTGCGTGCAGCGCATCGCCGTTCGCTCCTTGCAACCAGCACCGATCCATGCCGTTGTCGTGCTTCAAGTGTCCGATGGCCGGCTCCACCGCCTGGCGTCGCTTCAGCCAGCGGCGCTGCTCATCTGTCAGGCGTTTGAACGTGCCCCGGTGGATGATCTCAACGCCGGGATT
>NZ_JBBYGR010000061.1:0-46017 GCF_038405005.1 Xanthomonas sp. JL1
GTGGCCTGCCGAAGATGATCCGCACCGACAACGGCAAGGAGTTCTGTGGCAAGGCCATGGTCGCCTGGGCGCATGCCAATCGTGTGCAGCTACGCCAGATCCAGCCTGGCAAGCCGAACCAGAATGCCTACGTCGAATCCTTCAACGGCCGGCTACGCGACGAATGCCTCAACGAACACTGGTTCCCAACGCTGCTGCATGCGCGCACCGAGATCGAACGCTGGCGCCGCGAATACAACGAACACCGCCCCAAAAAAACAATCGGCGGAATGACGCCGGCGGCCTATGCCCAGCAGTTGGCCAATAGCGATATCATCAACCCCGGACTCTAAACCCGACTGCTACTCAGGATGGGGGGACGTCGGACGATTACCCCGATACTCCGCCATATGCGGAGTATCGGCGGTTGGCGTAAAGCGTCTGTCTGCAGCGACCGGCCCGCCCGCCGAGTCTTCACTGCCGTAGCGCAGGCATCGGGACCTGCGTCGTTGTCGTCCATCCATAAAAAACCCAGCAACGCGGGGCTTTTTCGTTTCGATAAAAGCCGACCGAAATTAGCGCTTCATCGAACTGAAGAACTCGTCGTTGGACTTGGTGGTCTTCATCTTGTCCAGCAGGAATTCCATCGCGGCGATTTCGTCCATCGGGTGCAGCAGCTTGCGCAGGATCCAGATCTTCTGCAGCAGCTCCGGCTCGATCAGCAGGTCTTCGCGGCGCGTGCCCGAACGGTTGATGTCGATTGCCGGGTACACACGCTTTTCGGTGATGCGACGGTTCAGATGCACTTCGCTGTTGCCGGTGCCCTTGAACTCTTCGTAGATCACCTCGTCCATCTTGCTGCCGGTTTCCACCAGCGCCGTCGCGATGACGGTCAGCGAGCCGCCTTCTTCCACGTTCCGCGCCGCACCGAAGAAGCGTTTCGGGCGGTGCAGGGCATTGGCGTCCACACCACCGGTGAGCACCTTGCCGGAGCTGGGCACCACGTTGTTGTAGGCGCGCGCCAGACGGGTGATGGAGTCCAGCAGGATCACCACGTCCTTCTTGTGCTCGACCAGGCGCTTGGCCCGCTCGATCACCATCTCGGCGACCTGCACGTGGCGCGCAGCCGGCTCGTCGAACGTGGAGGAGATGACTTCGCCGCGCACGGTGCGCTGCATTTCGGTCACTTCTTCCGGGCGCTCGTCGATGAGCAGCACGATCATGTGCACTTCGGGGTGATTGGTGGTGATGGCCGTGGCCACCTGCTGCATCATCATCGTCTTACCGGCCTTGGGCGGAGAGACGATCAGTGCACGCTGACCCTTACCCTGCGGCGCCATCAGATCCAGGATGCGGCCGGTGATGTCCTCGGTGGAGCCATCGCCACGCTCCAGACGGAAGCGGCGACGCGGGAACAGCGGGGTCAGGTTCTCGAACAGCACCTTGCCCTTGCTCGCTTCCAGCGGCTCACCGTTGATGGTGTCGACGATCGACAGCGCGAAATAGCGTTCGCCGTCCTTCGGGAAGCGGATGCGGCCGGACAGATGGTCGCCGGTGCGCAGATTGAAGCGGCGGATCTGGCTGGGCGAAATATAGGTATCGTCCGGGCCGGCCAGGTAGCTGGCTTCCGCAGCACGCAGGAAACCGAAGCCGTCCGGCAGGATTTCCAGCACGCCATCGGCGGCAACGCCTTCGCCATGACGGGTGAGCACCTTGAGCAGGGCGAAGATCACGTCCTGCTTGCGCGCACGCGCCACGCCTTCCTGGATATTGAGCTGATCGGCGATATCCAGCAGCTTCTGCGCCGGCATCCGCTTGAGATCGCTCAGCGAATAGACCGGGAAGCCTTCCGGCACGGCCGGATGCGGACGCGCGATGAATGGCTCGTTGCTGCCATCGGACGAAGGCATGCCGCCGCCTTCGTTACCGAAACGATCACGCGGGCCGCGGTCGCGGCGGTTGCGGAACCGGTCGCGTCGATTGCCCTGCTGGTTCTGGCCTTGCTGATTCTGACCTTGACCCTGTCCGCCCTGACCTTGCTGGTTCTGGCCGGCGTTCTGGTTCTGGCCTTGTGCCTGGGCTTGAGCCTGCTGCTGGCCTTGCCCCTGGCTTTGAGCCTGATTCTGGTTCTGCTGTTGCTGCGCCTGGTTGAAGCGCTGCTGCTGCGACTGGCCGCCCTCGCGGGACTCGCCGTGGGTGTCGCCACCGTGGTTGGCGCTGGGCGCCGGACCGGCGTGTGCGCCATCGCGGGACGTCTGCGTCGGTGCCGGGTCGGCAGCGCGCGACGGTGCCTGCGGGGCACGGGGTGCTTCGGGTGCGGGGCTGGCGGGCAAGGGCAGATTGGGCTGCTGTGCGCCACCGTCTTCATCGGTGACGGCGGTCTTGCTCACGCGCGGCTTGCGCACGCGCTTCTCGACGGGAGCGTCGACGCTGCTCCCGGTATCGGAGGAAGGATGATCGGACAAGTGCGTGATTCCTCGCTAAGGTGCGAGCGCCCAGCTAGGGGGCGAACTATTGGTAGATGGGAGCCTAGAAGATTTTCTAGAGGGGTACGGCGGCGCACGAACGTGTGCCGGATCCACTGACACTATCACCGCGGCGCGTGGCCGCGCAAGCGTCTTTGGGCGCAGGATTTAACTGACGGCGCATCATCGGGCGCCCATCGCTGGACGCCCGTCTGCTCAGGCGGCGGCGTCGCCCAACGTCTTGTCGATCATCTGGGTCAGCTGGCCCTTGCCGACGGCGCCGATCTGGGTCGCCTGCACTTCCCCGTTCTTGAACAGCAACAACATCGGGATCGAGCGCACGTGGTACTTGATGGCCAGCGCGCGGTTCTGGTCCACATTGACCTTGGCGACCTTCAGGCGGCCCTGGTAGGTGTCGGCCAGATCGTCCAGCACCGGTGCGATCATCTTGCACGGGCCACACCACTCGGCCCAAAAATCCACCAGAACCGGTTCGCCGGATTGCAGTACCGCTGTATCGAAGTCGGCATCGCCGACATGTTGAACCTTATCGCTCACGTTGGGTCTCCTGGAAACCAAAACGGCCCACCCGAACGGGCAGGCCGCTACATTGCGTTAAACTGGGGCATTGCGCGACTGAATCAAGTGTCAGTCCTAAAGCCGCGCTGTCCGCCACAAGAGCCGCAGTTTGCGACGCTGTCGGCATCGATGCAAGCCGCGCCCGGGCTGCCCTGGGCGCCTCACGAAGACGGAATAATGAGCGACAAACCGCTAACCGATGTGACCTTTTCCTCGTTCGACCTGCATCCGGCGTTGGTCGCCGGGCTGGAGAGCGCAGGGTTTACCCGCTGTACCCCGATCCAGGCGCTGACCTTGCCGGTCGCGCTGCCGGGCGGCGATGTCGCCGGCCAGGCCCAGACCGGCACCGGCAAGACCCTGGCGTTCCTGGTGGCGGTGATGAACCGCCTGCTGAATCGCCCGGCCCTGGCCGACCGCAAGCCCGAAGACCCGCGCGCGCTGATTCTGGCGCCGACCCGCGAACTGGCGATCCAGATCCACAAGGACGCGGTCAAGTTCGGCGCCGACCTCGGCCTGCGCTTTGCGCTGGTCTATGGCGGTGTGGACTACGACAAGCAGCGCGAACTGCTGCAACAGGGCGTGGACGTGATCATCGCCACCCCGGGCCGCCTGATCGACTACGTCAAGCAGCACAAGGTGGTGTCGCTGCACGCCTGCGAAATCTGCGTGCTGGACGAAGCCGACCGCATGTTCGACCTGGGCTTCATCAAGGACATTCGCTTCCTGCTGCGGCGCATGCCCGAGCGTGGCACCCGGCAGACGTTGTTGTTCTCGGCCACGCTCAGCCACCGCGTGCTGGAGCTGGCTTACGAGCACATGAACGAGCCGGAAAAGCTCGTCGTCGAGACCGAGACCATCACCGCCGCGCGGGTGCGCCAGCGCATCTATTTCCCGTCCGACGATGAGAAGCAGACGCTACTGTTGGGTTTGTTGTCGCGTAGCGAAGGCGCGCGCACGATGGTCTTCGTCAACACCAAGGCATTCGTCGAGCGCGTGGCGCGCACCCTGGAGCGGCATGGCTACCGCGTCGGCGTGCTGTCGGGCGACGTGCCGCAGAAGAAGCGCGAGTCGCTGCTCAACCGCTTCCAGAAGGGCCAGCTCGAAATCCTGGTGGCCACGGACGTGGCCGCGCGCGGTTTGCACATCGACGGCGTCAAGTACGTCTACAACTACGATCTGCCGTTCGACGCCGAAGACTACGTGCACCGCATCGGCCGCACCGCGCGTCTGGGTGAGGAAGGCGATGCGATCAGTTTCGCCTGCGAGCGCTACGCGATGAGCCTGCCGGACATCGAGGCCTACATCGAGCAGAAGATCCCGGTCGAGCCGGTGACCTCCGAGCTGCTGACGCCGTTGCCGCGTGCAGCGCGCGTGCCGGTGGAGGGCGAAGAGGCCGATGACGAGGCGGGCGACAGCGTCGGCACGATCTTCCGCGAAGCGCGTGAACAGCGTGCTGCCGAAGAACAGCGTCGTGGTGGCGGCCGCAGTGGTCCTGGCGGCGGGTCGCGCAGCGGCAGTGGTGGCGGCCGCCGCGATGGCGCCAGCGCCGGTGCCGATGGCAAGCCGCGTCCGCGCCGCAAGCCGCGGGTGGAAGGCGAAGCGCCTGCGGCTGCGGCGCAGACCGAAAAACCGGTGGTTGCTGCCGCAGCGGCGCAGGCGCCTTCCGTTGGCATGGCCGATGCCGAACGCGCACCGCGCAAGCGTCGGCGTCGTCGCAACGGTCGTCCGGTCGAAGGTGCCGAGCCGGCAGTGGCATCCACCCCGATTGCCGCGCCTGCCGCACCGCGCAAGCCCACCCAGGTGGTTGCCACGCCGGTGCGCGCGGCAAACAAGTCGTCGGGCAGCCCGTCGCTGCTCGGCCGGATCGGCCGCCGGCTGCGTTCCCTGGTCTCGGGCAACTGACCGTTTGCGGTATTGATCGCATCGCCGCGCATCGGCGGTGCGACGCAAGCACTGACGCTCCGGCATAATCGCCGAATGACCGTTCTGCGTTTCGACAACGTCAGCAAGCACTACGCCGGTGGCCACCAGGCGCTGACCGATGTCAGCTTCGAAGTGGCCGACGGCGAGATGCTGTTCGTGACCGGCCACTCCGGCGCCGGCAAAAGTACCTTGCTCAAACTGATTCACCTCAGCGAACGCCCGAGTCAGGGCGCGGTGCTGCTGGGCGAACGCAACCTGCTCACGGTGCGTGGCCGGCAAATTCCGCTGCATCGGCGTCAGGTGGGTGCGGTCTATCAAGACCACCGCCTGCTCAACGACCGCAGCATCGCCGAGAACGTGGCGTTGCCGCTGATCCTGCGCGGCACCCGGCGCGCCGAGATCGGCAAGCGCGTGCGCTCCGCGCTGGAGCGCATCGGGCTCGCCCATCGCGAAAAGGCCTTGCCGTCGCAGTTGTCGGCGGGCGAGCAGCAACGCGTGGGCATCGCACGCGCCATCGTTGGTGAACCGCGCCTGCTGGTGGCCGATGAGCCAACCGGTAATCTGGACCCGGCACTGGCCGCAGAAATCATGCAGCTGTTCGCCGAACTTCCTGCGCGTGGCACCAGCGTGCTGGTGGTCAGCCATGACCTGGCCCTACTCAAGCAGATGCGCAAGCGCGTGCTGATTCTGGATCACGGCCGCCTGGTCGACGACATCTCGCCGCAGGACCTGGCCGAATGAGCAAGCCCGCCAATACCGAAACCGTCGCGCCGTCGCGATTCGGCGTCTGGATCGATCACCATCTGCACAGCATCGCCTTCAGCCTGGGCCGTGCGATGCGCAAGCCGTGGGCCACCTTGCTGACCATCGTGGTGATGGCGCTGGCGCTGGCGCTGCCGTTGGGGCTGTCGATTGCGCTGGGCAACGTCAAGCTGTTGGCCGGCAGCGTGCAGCAGTCGCGCGAAATCAATCTGTTTCTGAAGGTCGACGTGGCCGCCGACGCGGCGCAGGCGCTGGCCGGCGAGCTGCGTGCGCGCCCGGATGTCGCCAAGGTCACCTTGCGCACGCCCGAGCAGGGTCTGGCCGAGCTGCGCGAGAGCGCCAAGCTCGATGAAGCCGCCGATGCGCTAGGCGAGAACCCGTTGCCCACCTTGCTGATTGTCACCCCCGCCGATGCGGCCGACGACGCGCAACTGGCCAGCGCGCTGCAGGTGCTACCGCAGACCGATCAGGTGCAGCACGATGCGCTGTGGCGCAAGCGTCTGGATGGCTGGCTGCACTTCGGCGAGCGCCTGGTGCAGGTGCTGTCGGCCTTGCTCGGCATCGGTGCGGTGTTGGTAGTGGGCAACACCGTGCGGCTGGACATTCAGTCGCGGCGTGAAGAAATCGGCGTGCTGCAGTTGCTCGGTGCCAGCGATGGCTTCATCCGTCGCCCGTTTTTGTATCTGGGCGCGTGGTACGGGCTTGGTGCTGGCGCCGTTGCGCTCGCTTTGATTGTCGCCTCGGGCCTGGCGTTGCGTGCGCCGCTGGCGACATTGGCCGACAGCTACGGCAGTTCTTTTACCCTGCGCGGGCTGGATCTGTTGCATGCTGCGATGGTGCTAGTCGGCACACTCGTGCTGGGATGGTTGGGCGCCTGGCTGGTGACCGGCCATTTCCTTCGCCAGACCCGCCCCACCGAGACCTGAGACCTGCCATGCATCCACCAGATCTCAAACACCTGATCAGTGCCGCGCCGCGCGTGATGGTGGTCGATGGCTCCAAGCTGGTGCGCAAGCTGATCGCCGACGTGCTCAAGCGCGACCTGCCCAACGTGCAGGTGATCGGCTGTTCCAGCATCGCTGAAGCGCGTGAGGTACTGGAAGCGGGCGCAGTGGATCTGGTGACCACCTCGCTGTTGCTGCCCGATGGCGATGGCCTGACCCTGGCGCGCAGCGTGCGCGAAACCGCCGGGCAGGCCTATGTGCCGGTAATCGTGGTCTCCGGCGATGCGCAGCAGCATCTGGTGGAGCGCCGCTTCACCGAGTACGTCACCGATTATTTCGACAAGGCGCTGGGCCATGAAGCCCTGGCCACCTTCATCCGCGGCTACGTGCAGCCCGAACCGGTGGTGGGGGCGATCGTGCTCTACATCGAAGACAGCCGTGTGGTGGCCGAGGCGACCAAGCGCATGCTCGAGCGCCAGAGCCTGAAGGTAGTGCACGTGCTCACCGCCGAAGATGCGTTTGCACTGCTCACCGCCGAATCGCTGGGTCGCACCGAGCGCCGCATCGACATGGTGCTGACCGATGTGACCCTGAAAGGCGAGCTCAACGGCCGCGACGTGGTCGAGCGCATCCGCATCGATTTCGCCTACGGCAAGCGCCGCCTGCCGGTGCTGGTGATGACCGGCGATACCAACCCGCGCAATCAGTCCGAATTGCTGCGCGCCGGTGCCAACGATCTGGTGCAAAAACCGATCGAAGAGCGCCTGCTGGTGACCAAGGTGCTGTTCCAGCTGCGCCTGGCACGTCTGGAGGATCAGGCGGTCACGCTATGACCGAAGTGGAAGCGCGTATCCAGCTGGAACCGTCGTGGAAGGCAAAGGTTGGCGACTGGTTGCTGTGCTCTCAGATGCAGGAGCTGTCTGCCTTCCTGCGCCAACGCAAGGCGGTCGGCGCGCGCGTGTTTCCGCCTGGCCCGCAGATCTTCGCTGCCTTCGACGCCACCCCGTTCGATCAGGTCAAGGTCGTGATCCTGGGTCAGGACCCGTATCACGGCGAAGGCCAGGCGCACGGGCTGTGTTTTTCGGTGCTGCCGGGCGTGCCGGTGCCGCCGTCGCTGCTCAACATCTACAAAGAGATACAGGACGATCTGGGCATCGCGCGGCCGGATCACGGCTACCTGATGCCCTGGGCGCGCCAGGGCGTGCTGTTGCTCAATGCCGTGCTGACGGTGGAGCAGGGCCGGGCAGGCGCTCATCAGAACAAGGGCTGGGAAGGCTTCACCGATCATGTGGTGGAAACCCTCAACCGCGAGCGCGAGGGCTTGGTGTTCCTGCTCTGGGGCAGCTACGCGCAGTCCAAGGGCAGGGTCATCGACCAGGCGCGCCATCGCGTGTTCAAGGCGCCGCATCCGTCGCCGTTGTCGGCGCATCGCGGCTTCCTGGGCTGCCAGCATTTCTCCAAGACCAACGCGCATTTGCAACGGCGCGGGATCAGCCCGATCGACTGGTCGCTGCCGCCGCGCAATGAGTTGGACACCACCTCCGCTGGCGCCTGAACGGTGAGGCCGGCAGCCCGTTTCGCAACCGATTTGTCACGGTTTGCATAGGAGCTGAGTGGTAGCGTATCCGTCGAGATCGGGGTGCTGAGCTGTAGAACAACGGTGACGCAAAAAGCCCGAACGTTCTATAAATGGAATGCTGGGAACTCTTTCTGTACCCGGCAGTCCAATAGTTCGACTGCTAAGATGGTGCCTATGAACCAGACTACTTCGACTGCCCTTGTGGCAAACAATCTCCCGATTCCCAGTGCGCTCGGTTCGCTGGACGCCTACATCGGTGCCGTGCACCAGATTCCGGTGCTGTCGGTCGATGAGGAGCAGAATCTGGCCCGCCGCTTCCGCGACGAGCTGGATTTGGACGCCGCGCGCGAACTGGTCCATTCCCACCTGCGCTTCGTGGTGCATGTGGCCCGCGGCTATAACGGCTACGGCCTGCCGCTGGGCGACCTGATCCAGGAAGGCAATATCGGCCTGATGAAGGCGGTCAAGCGCTTCGACCCGGACATGGGCGTGCGTTTGGTCAGCTTCGCGGTGCACTGGATCCGTGCCGAAATGCACGAGTTCATCCTGAAGAACTGGCGCATCGTCAAGGTCGCCACGACCAAGGCGCAGCGCAAGCTGTTCTTCAACCTGCGCAAGTCCAAGACCCGTCTGGGCTGGCTCAATGCGTCGGAAGTGACTGCGGTCGCCAAGGACTTGAACGTCTCAGAGCGTGAAGTGATGGAGATGGAGTCGCGTCTGTCGGGTCGCGACATCGGTTTCGACGCCTCGTCCGACGAAGACGACGATCACGGCCCGCCGTCGCCGGTGAGCTACCTGGTCGCCAACGAAGAAGACCCGTCGCAGGCGTACGAGCGCCACGACAGCGAAGACAACCAGTTGCAGTTGCTGCGCGAAGGCATGGCCGGTCTGGATACGCGTTCGCGCGACATCGTCAAGCGTCGCTGGCTGGATTCGGATTCCAAGGTGACGCTGCAGGAGCTGGCCGATGAGTACGGCGTGTCGGCCGAGCGTATCCGCCAGATCGAGGCGAATGCGCTGAAGAAGATGAAGGCGCTGTTCGTCGCCTGATCCTTTCGATCGTGCGATCGCTGTTGTACAAACGGCCCGGTTTTCCGGGCCGTTTGCAGATGTGGTGTTACGCGATTGCGACTCCGGCGCGCGCGCCACCGGCAGATGCCACCCATAGTGGATGGCCATAAAGCGTAGGCCGAAACACACCTCGGCACCGGTTGCCAGCGACCAGGCCTGCGGCACCTCCAAGATGTGCCCGATCGCAACCAGCCCGCCACCGGCGAGCGCGGCGACGGCATACAGTTCGGCCTGCAACACCACTGGCGTGCGTGCCACCAGCAGATCGCGCGCGATACCGTCGCCGATGCCGCTGAGCATGCCCAGCAGCGTCGCGCTCAGTGGGCTGAGGTGGTAGTCCAGCGCCTTGCTGGTGCCGTAGACCGCAAATAGCGCCAGCCCGGCCGCGTCGAAGATCTGCACCGGGTTGCAGCCGCTCCACCGCTGCGTGCCACTAGAACCCGGCAACGCCGGCCAGGCAGGCGACCAGCAGATACTGCGGCTGCACCAGCGCGGCCGGCGGTGTGGCACCGATCAGCACATCGCGCACGATGCCGCCGGACACCGCGGCCGCGCAGGACAGCACCAACACGCCGAACAGGTCCAGACGGTTGCGCACCGCCACGGTCGCCCCGCTGAGGGCGAACACGAAGGTGCCGAGCAGATCCAGCAGAAACAGGACAGTTGCAACCATCAGGCCATCGACTCAGGCCGCACAGCATCGCGCACGGCCTGCGCTGCTGTCATCCGTCCTTGCTGCTGGGTGGAGTGTCGTCGGTGGCGCCGCCGAAGATGATGCGCGCGGCGCGCTGGTAGCTCCAGTACGCCATCGCCCAGTTCACCAGTACGACGAACCGATTGCGGAAGCCGATCAAAAAGTACACGTGCGCAGCTAGCCAGAACCACCAGGCGACGATGCCGGACAGCTTGAGCTTGCCCACATGCACGATGGCGGCCATGCGGCCGATCGTGGCCAGGTTGCCGTAGTCCTGGTAGCGGAACGCCGGCGCGGTCTGGCCGCGATGCCGCGCCCGGATCGCCTTGGCGATGTGCTTGCCCATCTGTTTGGCGGCCGGTGCCACGCCCGGCACCGGGCGGCCGTCCTGCTGCACTGACGCCAGATCGCCGCCGACGAAAATTTCCGGGTGGCCCGGCACGCTGAGGTCGGCCTCGACCAGCACGCGGCCGGCGCGATCCAGCGGCACGCCCAGTGTGCGCGCCAGCGGCGAGGCGGCCACGCCGGCGGCCCACACCACGGTGCGCGCCGGCACGAAGGTATCGCCGAGCTGGTAGCCCAGCGCATCGATATGCGTGACCGGCGCGCTGGTGTGCACTTCCACGCCCAGGTGTTGCAACTGCTTGCGCGCCTTGTCGGTGAGATCCTCCGGAAACGACGGCAGCACGCGCGGGCCGGCTTCAACCAGGCGCACCCGCGCCTGCTGTGGGTCGATGTGGCGGAACTCGTTCTTGAGCGTATGGCGGGCGATTTCGGACAGCGTGCCGGCCAATTCCACGCCGGTCGGTCCGCCGCCAACCACCGCAAAGCTCAGCCAGGCGGCGCGTGCGGCGGGGTCGGATTCGGCTTCTGCGCGTTCGAATGCGAGCAGCAGCTTGCGCCGCAGCACCAGCGCGTCATAGAGCGTTTTCAGGCCAGGTGCGTGTTCGGCCCACTGGTCGTTGCCGAAATAGGCATGCGTGGCGCCGGTGGCCAGCAGCAGCATGTCGTAGCCGAGCGTGTTGCCATCGGCCAGGACCACCTCACGGCGGCTTGGTGCGATATCGGTGACATCGCCGAGCAGCACTTCGACATTGCGTTGCTCGCGCAGGATGTGCCGCAGCGGTGCGGCGATGTCCGGCGCCGACAGGCCGGCGGTGGCGACTTGGTATAGCAGCGGCTGGAACAGATGATGGTTCTGCCGGTCGATCAGGGTGATGCGGATGTTGGGGTCATCGAGCGCGCGGGTCGCCCATAAGCCGGCGAAACCGCCACCAACCACAACAAGATGCAGCGGGGCTTGGGAGGGGGGAGCGGTCATCGTAAGGTCCGATGGAGTGCGACGCGGGCTCGACAGCATGCCGCATCCGCAATGAACAGGCCGCGTTAGCGCGTCCCTGCTGCGGCAGCATGTCGCATCTCCCGCGTCCGGTCGCCGCATGTCGTCGCTACCGCCCCGTTGCCGCCATTGTCGGCTGTACCGCCCCGTTGCCGCCATTGTCGGCTGTACCGCCCGCTGGGCCGCCGCTGGTTCCATCAGCGCCTGCCGCCCAAAAGCTGCCCAGTGGCGTCGCGATCGGGCTGATCGGCGTGGTGACCTGTGTGGTGCTGTTCGGGTTGCTGGTGCGCGGTGCACGCATCTGGCTGATGTCGATGAGGTGATCGCTTTTTGCCGATCAGGCGCGCAGCGCGCTGCAGGACGATGCGGTGGTGCGGGAACATATCGGGCAAATCCCCGAGATGCGGGTGGATCTGTATCGCACCGGTCTGGCACCGGGTGGCGACGCGTTCGTGTTCGATGTGGAAGGCGATCGCGGCACCGGGCGCGTGCATGCCACCTGGGTCAGCGACGGTGCCGAACGCGAGATCCTGCGTTCGGGCGTGCTCACGCTGCGCGATGGTACCGAGTGCACATTGCCGGCCGAGACCAACGTGGAGGAGCGTGAGATGGACACCGACACCGACACCGACACCGACTTCAAGACCGAATCTGCCGAATCCCTGGAGCAAAGAGCATGATCGACAATCCCGACAAACGCATCGCGCTGCTGATCGATGCAGACAACGCGCCTGCCGGCAAGATCGATGTGGTGCTGGCGGAAGTGGCGCGCTACGGCGTGGCCAACGTGCGCCGCGCTTACGGCAACTGGAAGAGCCCGCAACTGAAGGGCTGGGAGGCGGCATTGCACGATGACGCAATCCGGCCGATCCAGCAATTTGCCTATAGTTCCGGCAAAAACGCCTCGGACATGGCGATGGTGATCGATGCGATGGACCTGTTGTACGCGCGCAATCTGGATGGATTCGCCATCGTCTCCAGCGATGCCGATTTCACGCCGCTGGTGATGCGGCTGCTGACCGACGGCATGAAGGTCTATGGCTTCGGCGAGAAGAAGACACCGGCGCCATTCGTCAATGCGTGCTCCAAGTTCACCTATGTCGAGGCGCTCGGGCAACAGGCTGCAGCGGCCAGCGAAACGGCTGCCGGTCGCAAGGACGCCACCGCATTACGCAGCGATACGCGTCTGGTCCAAATGCTACGCAACGCGATCGTCAGCGCCTGCGAAGACGATGGTTGGGCACTGCTGAGTGCAGTGGGTAAACAGGTCGCCAACCAAGCCTCGTTCGATCCACGCAAATACGGCTATCGCAAGCTCAGCGACCTGGTCCGCGCGATCGGTCTGTTCGAGATCAAGCAGGACGAACAGGCAGTGTGGGTGCGCGACACGCCCACGGGTGGGCGCGCCAAACCGGCGCAGCCGGCCGCTGCGAAGGCGCAACCCGTAGCAGCGCCCAAGCGCCCGACGCGCGTTCCAGCCAAAGCTGCAGCAGGGGGCTGAGCACGACGCAGAATGCAAATGCGCCTACCGCCGCGATACCCGCCATCACGATCTGGGGCTGGCGTCCAACCGTGCACGCGCATTGCCACCGATGCAGGCCAATCGCAGCGATCCACTCGATTGCCGTCTGGTGCTCTATGCCAAGACCCCGCGGGGACGTCAGCAACGCAACCAGCGCTCACCCGACAAGGTCTCGCGTGCATCATCCAGTTTGAAAGCAGCAGCGCGTGAGCGCGAGCCGTGGTTGATCGTTGCCTCCCCACAGCTGCAAGCGCCCAGCGCAACGCAGTTGGTCAACTTGCACGCACGACGGATGCAGATCGAGTTGTGGCATTTCGGGATCTGAAGTCGCATCGCTACGGTCAGGCGATGGAAGACAGCCTGACCCGTCGCGGCGAGCGGTTGCAGATCCTGTTGTTGCTCAACACGCTGGCCAGCTTCGCCAGTTGGCTGGCGGGACTGGGATGCGAAGCCACCGGTAGCGCCCAGTGGCTATCGCCACGCAGCAGCACACGCAAGCTCTACTCGACGCTGCGCGTCGGCCGCGAGGCGCTGGTCAGGCGCTGGCCCATGGAACCGGTCTCACGCTGGCTAGAACGCTTGCGCACACTGCCTGACACAGTGCGCGAGCAGATGACATTGGTGCTGTAAAACGTGGGGATACCTAAGAACCTGGTTCCATTTCTAGGGCGTTGTGGGCTGAGTGCGGTGGTGTGAGAGGGGTGTGGAACGATCGACGGCGGTGCTGACTTTTGCGGCGTGTCTGGAGGGTTGTCCGCCGGCATCGCAATCACGCCCGCCTCTGTCGGGCCGCACGCCCGCACGTCGTCTGGAGCATTGCAGTGCAGTCGCAATGGTCTCTGTAAGAGACTGGCGCGATGAAAAAATTTTTACTGCCAGCCCTTGAAAGCCGCCCACGCAGCACAATCTCTTGCCTGCACCCGCTTCGTCGGGTTTTTTCCGCGCGCTGTGCTGGCAGTCGTCATATGCGAGTGCTAACATCGCCGATAATTTCCAGACCAATCATACACTTAAGAGGGTCTTCTCTATGAGCATCAAGCCGCTTCACGACCGCGTTGTAGTCAAGCCGATCGAAGCCGACGAAGTTTCCGCCGGCGGCATCGTGATCCCGGACTCCGCCAAGGAAAAGTCCACCAAGGGTGAAGTCGTCGCCATCGGCGCCGGCAAGCCGCTGGACAACGGCAGCCTGCGCGCGCCGGTGGTCAAGGTGGGCGACAAGGTCATCTACGGCCAGTACGCCGGCAGCAGCTACAAGTCCGAAGGCGTCGAGTACAAGGTGTTGCGCGAAGACGACATCCTGGCCGTCATCGGCTGAAGCCGTTGACGGTGGGAGTCGGAAGTCGAGATGCGGGATTGGTTCAGTGCGCCCAGCGCAGCCCGTCCCGCATCTCCTCCGCAACCCGCGCTAGCCAATCCCCAATCCCCAATCTCAAATCCCGGAGTTACAACCAATGGCTGCTAAAGACATTCGTTTCGGTGAAGACGCACGTACCCGCATGGTTCGTGGCGTCAACGTGCTTGCCAATGCCGTGAAGGCCACCCTGGGCCCGAAGGGCCGCAACGTCGTGCTCGAAAAGAGCTTCGGCGCCCCGACCATCACCAAGGACGGCGTCTCCGTCGCCAAGGAAATCGAACTGGCCGACAAGTTCGAGAACATGGGCGCGCAGATGGTCAAGGAAGTCGCTTCCAAGACCAACGATAACGCTGGCGACGGCACCACCACCGCCACCGTGCTGGCGCAGGCCCTGATCCGCGAAGGCGCCAAGGCTGTGGCCGCCGGCATGAACCCGATGGATCTGAAGCGCGGTATCGACCAAGCCGTCAAGGCTGCGGTCGTCGAGCTGAAGAACATCTCCAAGCCCACCACCGACGACAAGGCGATTGCCCAGGTCGGCACCATCTCGGCCAACTCGGACGAGTCGATCGGCAACATCATTGCTGAAGCGATGAAGAAGGTCGGCAAGGAAGGCGTGATCACCGTTGAAGAAGGCTCGGGCCTGGAAAACGAGCTGGACGTGGTCGAGGGCATGCAGTTCGATCGCGGCTACCTCTCCCCGTACTTCATCAACAACCAGCAGAGCCAGTCGGCCGACCTGGACGACCCGTTCATCCTGCTGCACGACAAGAAGATCTCCAACGTGCGTGACCTGCTGCCCGTGCTGGAAGGCGTGGCCAAGGCCGGCAAGCCGCTGCTGATCGTGGCGGAAGAAGTCGAAGGCGAAGCGTTGGCGACCCTGGTGGTCAACACCATTCGTGGCATCGTCAAGGTCGTGGCCGTCAAGGCACCGGGCTTCGGCGACCGTCGCAAGGCGATGCTGGAAGACATGGCCGTGCTGACCGGCGGCACCGTGATCTCCGAGGAAGTGGGCCTGGCGCTGGAAAAGGCGACCATCAAGGACCTGGGCCGCGCCAAGAAGGTGCAGGTTTCCAAAGAAAACACCACGATCATCGACGGCGCTGGCGATTCGGCCGCGATCGAGTCGCGCGTCGGCCAGATCAAGACCCAGATCGAAGACACCTCGTCCGATTACGACCGTGAAAAGCTGCAGGAACGCGTGGCCAAGCTGGCCGGCGGCGTTGCAGTGATCAAGGTTGGCGCCTCGACCGAAATCGAAATGAAGGAAAAGAAGGCACGCGTCGAAGACGCCCTGCACGCCACCCGTGCAGCCGTCGAAGAAGGCGTGGTCCCGGGCGGCGGCGTGGCCCTGGTGCGTGCGCTGGTGGCCGTCGGTAACCTGACCGGTGCCAACGAAGACCAGACCCACGGCATCCAGATCGCTTTGCGCGCCATGGAAGCCCCGCTGCGCGAAATCGTCGCCAATGCCGGCGAAGAGCCGTCCGTGATCCTGAACAAGGTCAAGGAAGGCACCGGCAACTACGGCTACAACGCGGCCAACGGCGAGTTCGGCGACATGGTCGAATTCGGCATCCTGGACCCGACCAAGGTCACCCGTTCGGCGCTGCAGAACGCCGCCTCGATCGCCGGCCTGATGATCACCACCGAAGCCATGGTGGCCGATGCACCGAAGAAGGACGAGCCGGCAATGCCGGCCGGCGGTGGCATGGGCGGCATGGGCGGCATGGATTTCTGATCCAGACGGCGCAAGCCGACCGCAACACCGCAGTCAAAAGAGCCCCGCAGCGATGCGGGGCTCTTTTTATGCGGTGGGGCTGCGCAGCGTCGTGCCGGTTGCAGAAGCATGCGCGACGAGCGGCACACGCTTCTGCTTGCCAGCCAGCCGAGGTGAACACTGCAGTCTGGAACGACAGCGCACGCGTCAGGACATCCATGGCGTGCGATCTCCTCGTCGCGGCTCTGGATCCAAGCAAACCCCGCCGCGAGGCGGGGCCTGGATCATCGGCGCGCAGTTGCGCGCCCCTGTCTTGCAGCATCAATGCAGCGTCGAAGGACGGTCGGCTGTTGCGTCATCGCTGGTTGACAGGTGTGGCGGACTGTTTTGCGATGTTGCTGCGATGGGCACGGCGACGCTGCCATCCTCCTCGATCTCGGTGATGGTGACGCCGCTGGTGTTCGGCCGCGCCGCGGCGCTGGCGTCCTGGATCGCCTGCAGCGCGGCGTCTGGAGCGAGGTGCTCCTCGTAAGCCTGCAAGTGCTGCGGCGACAGCTGCAGCAGATACTGCAACGTACGATGCGTCGTCTCCTGCAGCTCCTCGGGCGTGGAAGCAACGGTGGTTGCCAGCTGCCTGCCGTCGGGCCCGGTGAACAGCCGGCTGATCTGCCGTCCACCCCAGTTCATCGCCGACTCGGTGGCGTTGGCGACCGGACCCGGCATCGTCATCGCCATCAGTGACATGATCGCACCCGCATAGTAAGGCGAGGCGGACGACGCTTCGATCAGGCTCCGGTCGGCGAAGGTCTTGGCCAGTTTCTCGGCAGTCAGTGCCATGGCAATCACCATGCTGCCGCCGCACATGGCCTTGAAGCGCTCCATCGTGTCCTGCCGGTTCGCATTCTTGTTGAAAGCCGACTGCAACATCACCGTCGTCACGACCGCGGTATCGGCCAGCGTATCCACCGTCCCTATCCGGTCCGGCTGAATCAGGTAAATCGCCGAACCGCTCACCGCGGTACCCAGCAAGGCCAACGACAATTTTGAGGCAATGTCGTTGTTAGATAGCTGCCGTGGAATCGACTCAGACCGGCCCGGGCCCGGGCCCGGGCCGTGCTGTAGCACAGTGCTCAGACGCTGGCAGCAGCGATCGACCGTTTCCAGCAGTTGGGTGCACTGGGCGTTGAGCGTGCGGGTGAGTTCATGCCCCTGGCCCGGCCCGGTGAAGTCTCGGCGCACCTGTTGAAATGCATCCCGGCCGTCGAGCAGCACGGCTGCGATCTGGTCGAGCTGCGTGCGTAGTTCCGCGCTGATCTGGCCGGGGGTCATGCCGGCGCGCGTTCGCTGCGCGTAGTTGGTGAAGCCCAATTGGTGCGCAGCACTCGCGTGCAACCGCGACGCCTGGTCGCGCGCGCGATTGCCCAAGGCGCTGATGCTGCTCCAGAGAAAGGGGGTGACCATGATCGCCGCGCAGGCCGTTGCGGCGGCTGCGCCAAACCCCATGTTGTTTTCCACTGCCTCGGCTTGATGTCGCACAGCCTCGTTGCCGGCCTTCTTGGTGATTTCCAATGGCAGGAACAAACCATTAAGCAGGTAGGCATACAGATGCAGCTCGTTGGCGTCGCGTCCGAACTGCCCACCCCCAATGAGCGGGATGGGAAGGCCATCGGCGGTAGAGCGTAGTGCGGATGCCGACAGCATCAACACACCCCTGGCGGCGAGTGCAAGCGAATACGAAAAGGTCTTGGCCTGATTCGCCATGAACGGGCTTGGCACGAGCAGTGGCCAGGCATTTGCCAGGTTGAGCAGTGCCTTCAGCGCACGACCGGTTGCCGGCGTTCCGTGCTCCAGCGGATGCAGTGCGTCTTCGACCGCTTTGATATCGCTCAGGAATGCGTTACGGAAGCGCTCTTCCAGTCCGTTTTCAGGGTTTGAAATGGCCCCGCGGAGCTGCGTGATGGCTGCGCTCAAACGCGCCAGGCTATGGGGCGCGGCCTGCTCTTGATCGAGCTGACGCACCATCTGCAGGAATGCAGGATCGTGCGCCTGGGACTCCAGCATGGTGCGTAAATCGGAGATCGACCATAGGCCGTGGGCCGCCTGCGACAGGCCCGTAATCGCGTGCTGCGTGCCGGTTGCCAGTGCTGAGCGCGCGCGCGCGAGCAGTCCTGTTTCGGTCGATGGTGCCGGCGTGGCTGCAGGCGCCGTTTCGTTGGAGGATGCCTCTGCCACCGTCGCGTGACTTGCAGTGGCGGGAGCGGAGGTGCTTGCGCGTCGACGGGGAGACAGGGCCGCCAAGGGCGCCGCGACCGGTGTCTGTGGCGGTGATGCAGATGTCTGTCCCGCCACGCCGGTGTCGAGGTGCGTTTGCTCGTGTGATGTCGCGCTGGGGGATGACGATTCTTCGATTTGCCGCGGTTGGATCCTCATGGCGTAGTACCTTCGGGGAAAGTGGGGGGGGGGACGACGACGGTCCCACGCCC
This sequence comes from Xanthomonas sp. JL1, assembly GCF_038405005.1. NCBI lineage: Bacteria > Pseudomonadati > Pseudomonadota > Gammaproteobacteria > Lysobacterales > Lysobacteraceae > Xanthomonas > Xanthomonas sp. JL1. The sequence continues at coordinate 18,412 of NZ_JBBYGR010000061.1, forward strand.
GATGATCGGAACAGGCGCAGCCACAGCATGCGGCAAGTGCGAAATGTTGCACTGAAAGCAGAATCGAACAGCCGCTCGCTTGAATATCTGCTCAATAAATCACCCGAAGTCGATCTATCTGCCCGATGTCGCGTTCACAGCGCTGTCGCTGCATAGCAGTTTTGTTGGGCACGTGAGGCAGGGGGGCCATACCCGCACTGGGTATGCCGTGATCGACGACGTCTCTTTTCTAGACCTAAATCGGGGACTCCAGCATGCACCGTTACCAACGGGCTCTTCTCGCGTTCTGCACTGTGACTGCGCTCTATGGCATTTCACCGGCGATGGCGCAACAAACCACAGACCTCGGCGAAGTGGTTGTCACCGGCTCGCGCATCAAACGCGCGCAGGTTGAAGGCGCGCAGCCGGTGGTCACCATCAGCGCGCAGCAGATCCAGCAGGAAGGCTTCGCCACCGTCTACGGCGTGCTCAACAGCATGAATCAGCAGGGCTCGGTGGAAGCCGATACGCAGTGGGGCTCGCATACGCCCAATGCCTGGCCGATCAATCTGCGCGATTTGGGGCCGGGCCGTACCCTGCAGCTGGTCAACGGCCATCGCGTAGCCCATTACCCGCTGCCCTACGGCGGCGAAAGCAATTTCTCCAACTACAGCAATATTCCCTCCGCAGCCGTGGAGCGCATGGACATGCTCACCGGCGGTTCGTCGGCGATCTACGGCTCCGATGCAGTGGCCGGCGTGATCAACGTGATCCTCAAGTGCGACTACCAGGGCGACCACGTGCGGTTGCGCGGTGGCACCGCGACCGAAGGTGGACGCGATAGTTTCGACGTGTCGTGGGCCGGCGGGCGCACCGGCGAGAACTGGAGCCTGACCTACGCGCTGCAGGCCACCAAGCGCGACTCATTGAGCGGACGCGATCGCCCTAGGATGGACGATGCGCACGACATGTCTTATTCCAATTGGACCGGGCAGAACCGCTTGTACGGCTTCAATCCGTTCACCGGTATGAGCCTGATCGATGCCAATACCAACGCGCGCCTGGCGCCGCCGGCCGGCACCTGCGCGCGCTTGGGCAGCGAGTTCATCGACGGGCAACGTCTGAGCTACAACCAGAACACCGGCGCGCTCACCAACGCCGGCAGTTACTGCGGCGTGGCACACGATGATGGCGACTGGGGTCTGGTCACCGGCAGTGAGGACTATACGGCGTCTCTCTATGGCACCTGAAAGTTCGGCGAACACACCGAAGCCTGTGTCACGCTATCGGCCAATCGCAGCATCGGCCGCTGGACCTACGACCCGCCTTACGCCTATCTGGGCCCGTTCCAGGACGCGGACACCGGTCGTTCGTTGGACCTGATCCGCCAGCTCACCCGGCGCGAAGCCGGCGGCTGGGACCGGCTGGCCAACGACAACAAGGAACAATCCTGGGATCTGAGCGCCGGCTTGCGCGGCGTGTGGGCCGACCGTTTTGATTGGGAATTGAGCGTGGGCCGCTCGCGTTACACCGTCGACGCATACATTCGCACCGTGGACACCGCGCGTGCCACCGACTACTTCCTCGGCAGCTCCCTCGGCACCGCCGCCGATGGCACGCCGATCCATGCGATCAACCAAGCGCGCGTGTACACGCCACTTTCGCCAGACCAATACGACGCGCTGGTCGCCAAATCGCACAACTCGGCGTATTCGTGGGTCAATCAAGCCAGCTTCAGCGTAAGCGGCGATGTGGTGCAGGGCTGGTCCGGTCCGATCCGCTTTGCCACTGTGGCCGAAGTCCCAAAGCAGGGCTATCAACTCTCGCCCGACCCGTGCGCCAACGAGTCTTACCCGGTGGATGTGGTGGACAGCGGTGGTGGCGAACGCATGCGCAGTTCGGCCGGTCTGGAATTCCGGATTCCGTTGCTCTCCACGTTGAGTGCGAATGTGGCCGGCCGTTACGACCGCTACGGCAATTACCGTTCTTCGGCCGCCATCCCCACCGATGTGGGCACGCAAAGCGACACCACCTGGAGCGCAGGTCTGGAATGGCGGCCGGTGGAAAGCCTGCTGGTGCGCAGCACCGTGGTCACCAGTTTCCGCGCGCCGGACATGCATTATGTGCTGGGCGAACCCAGCTCCACCAACCAGACGGTGATCGATCAGTCCCGCTGCATTTCCTCGGGCGCGTATTTGATCGGCGGCTGTAACGACGAGAACAACAGCATCTTCTACACCGTGGATGTCAATCGCCGCGGTACCCCGGATCTACGCTCGGAGACCGGTCGCTCGTTCGCCGGTGGCGTGGTGTGGGACATCGCACAAGGCTTGTCGTTGAGCCTGGATTACTACCGCATCCAACTGGATGAAATGATCAAGGATCTGGACTGCGACGAGATCCTATCGGCCGAAGCCGGCTGCCGTACCGGCACCACCATCAGCGGCGGCACCTGGAACACTCCCGGGGGCGCCGGCTACTGCGAGACCATCACCTCGCGCGTGCTGCGCAATGCCGACTGCACCATCGCCAGCATCGAGCGCGGCCCGATCAACCTGGCGCAGATGGAAACCTCCGGCATCGATGCCGCGCCGAAGTATCGCCTGGCCACCGCAGGCTGGGGCAACTTCCAGTTGTCGCTGGACTACAACAACCTGATCGCCTATCGCGAGCAGATCTATCGCATCGACAGCGACGAAAACCGTCGCGACGAACGCGTGCGCAGCCGCGTGCGTGGCAGCGTGCATTGGGACAACGGCGGCGCCTGGGATTGGACCGTGTACTTCCGCCGGATCGGCTCGATGCGCGCCGTCAACTGGGGCACCTGCGAACGCTTCGATGACGGCTATCAACCCAGCGCCTCCGATGCGTGCCTGGTGACCGATACCGCCAACGTGCACCTGGGCGAAACCAGCAAGCGCTACTTCGGCCGCGCGGGCCCAGCGATCTACTGTAACCTGAGCGCCGGTTAGAAGATCACTGACCACGCCAAGCTCAATTTCTACGTCAACAACGTCTTCAACGAACTGGGCTACGACCACAATGAGCGCTTCTACGGTTATGGCCTCTACAACACGACGCTGTTCGACCCGATCGGCCGCGAAGTAGCCGCGGAATATGTGTTTACATTTTAAGAGCGGCTAACAACACGTCGCGAGCAGCTGTCAGGTGGGCGCGGACGGCGCGCCCAGAACCGCATTGGACGCGTGGTACATGCCGGTTCCGAGCACCCGCGCCCGCCTGGCGGTGAGCGCAGTCGTTTTGTTAGCCGCTCGCAGTGATTGCAGCGCATCCGCACGTCACGGTTGGTGCCGTGGCGTGCGGGTGCCTTACGTGTGTGTTGCGGCAGCGATGAATCTGCAATCGCAACGGCAATCGCCTCTATCGGCGAAGCCGACACGGGGCGTTCGGCCACCGCTGCATTGACGTCGCATGACGCGACGGTCGGCACGGACATGTCTGTGGCGTGGTGGCGCGTTGATCGCGACGCACTCGGTAGGCCGCGGGGGCCGTGTCGAAACACGCGCGGCCGTTTGAAGTGGCGATGCGCCGGGCGGACTGTGAGATTTACCGAGGCGGCCGGTGCGATCATTGCTTGATTGTTTGTTCGCATCGAGCCGATTGGCTGCAGCGATGTCGCCGCTCGACAGGGGGGCATCGGCCCTGCAACCTGTGCCCAAATCACTGCTGCAACGGTAATTGCGCTCCTCTGTACGTGTCTGCCAGCAGCTGCAAAGGACGGTTGCCCAACCCCGTCCCCGGTTCCGTTGCCGATGAAACAGTAGCAACGCGCAAATGTGCGTGGTATCAATGCACGCATGAACGCACCCCGCAGCCAGTTTTATTTTTGGTACTACGGTTTTCCAATGCCGCTGGCGGAGGAAGGATTGCGCTCACCCTGAAGGACACTTCAGCAGCATTCCCAAAAAGCCGCCAGCGCACACTGGCGGCTTTTTTGTTGCCGCCTTGCCTGGCTCCCCGATGCAACACCGCCCACCGAGACACTGTTATGCCGCCTGTGACCGATGACCTGCGTATCCGCAAGATCGAAGCCCTCGCACCGCCTTCGCAGCTGCTGTCGCTGCTGCCCTGCGATGAGCGCGCCTCCGAAACCGTGACCAACGCGCGCGCTGCGCTGCACAAGATCCTGCACGGGCGCGACGACCGCCTGGCGGTGGTGATCGGGCCCTGCTCGATCCACGACCCGGTGGCGGCGATGGAGTACGCGCAGCGCCTGCGCCCATTGCGTGACCAATTCGGCGACGCGCTGGAGATCGTGATGCGGGTGTACTTCGAAAAGCCGCGCACCACCATCGGCTGGAAGGGCCTGATCAACGACCCGGATCTGGATGGCAGCTTCCAGATCAACAAAGGCCTACGCGTAGCGCGCGGCTTGCTGCGCGACATCAACAATCTCGGCTTGCCGGCCGGCGTGGAATTTCTCGACATCATTTCGCCGCAATACATCGCCGATCTGGTGGCCTGGGGCGCGATCGGTGCCCGCACCACCGAGAGCCAGGTGCATCGCGAAATGGCGTCCGGCCTGTCGTGCCCGGTGGGCTTCAAGAACGGCACCAGCGGCGACGTCAAGATTGCGGTGGACGCGGTAGGCGCGGCCTCGCATCCGCATCATTTCCTGGCCGTGACCAAGGACGGACATACCGCCGTGGCAGCCACGGCAGGCAATCCGGATTGCCACGTGATTCTGCGCGGCGGCAAGCAGCCCAACTTCGATGCAGCCAATGTGGAAGCGGCCAGCCAGGTGCTCAACAAGTCGGGCTTGCCGGCGCGCCTGATGATCGATGCCAGCCACGCCAACAGCAGCAAGAACCCCGAGAACCAGCCCAAGGTCATCGACGACATCAGCAATCAGCTGGAAGCAGGCGAAACGCGCATCGTTGGCGTGATGGTGGAAAGTCACCTTGTCGGAGGGCGCCAGGAATTGCTGCCGGGTTGCGCGCTGACCTACGGGCAGAGCATCACCGATGGCTGCATCGGTTGGGATACGTCGGTGCAGGTGCTGGAACGTCTGGCGACAGCAGTGCGCGCGCGGCGTGCGCGACGGATTGCCGAGGCTGCGTGAGTCATGGACTGCAGCATCAGCGGTGGCAACGCGTGCTGATGCTGCATGGCGCATCGCCAACGGCGAGCTATGACGGGGCAACGCGCTGGCTGGCGTGCAACGAGGCTTCGCTCGCACCTTCCACCGGCACTGCAGTGAGGAGATCGCGCGACTCGCGCGTGAGCGTGTTGATGGCCGCTGCAGGCCAGGAACGTCGGGCCGGCGCAGGCAGCCGGCCCGACGGATTGGACACCACCGAGTGATGACCCGTTTCGCTCACTGGAAGGAGGGGGAGAGAGCCTTCCTGTCACCTCAAGCGAACGGGCAGTAACGTTATCCGCCCAACGCGTGACCTTGCGATGTCGCTGCATGTCGGCGGCAGCAATGAAGTTTGAGAAGCGTTAAAACTACGGCCTGTTGATGCCGAGCCTTCAGCACAACCCCAGTGCACGCACCCAACGGGATGCAAGCTTGCAATAGCGATTGGCCGCTTGCCGATCGCCAAGCTCTACCGCCACCCCCAATCCCCATGACGGCAATGGCCGTATTCACGCGTCGCGGTCGGCACAACCGCGATAGTGACGGCAGACTCTTTCCTGCCTGTGCCCATGCCCTCACTTCGCGACCGCTTCCAGCGCTGGCCACGGCCGTGGCGTCGTGCAGTGGTCGCGGTGCTTGCGCTGTACGCACTGTACCTGCTGGCCGGCAACCTCTATCTCAACACCCCGCTGTTCGACGCCAGCACCAACCGGCAGCCGCACACGTTCACCATGCAGACCGGCCCGGCGCTGACGCTGTTCCCGGGCGAGGTCATCGCCTTCAACGTGCGCATGCGCGGGCAGGCCAATCGCACCGTGTATGTCTCCATGCCGACCGCGCGCATGCACGTATTGCTCTGCTGGCCTTGTTTCGGCGCGAAGTCCGTTTGCCTTGGCTGCACGCCACCGGGGTGAGCGCGGAAGTGGATACATCCGATACGCCGATTCCACCGCCGTCGCGTGGCGACCAGGGCTGGACCTTGCGCTTTGATGCGATCACCAGCAACAGCATCCGCAGCGCGCGTCTGGGCAAATTGCTGATCGCCGGGCAGGGGCACGGCAAGATCGGCTTTCTGAAGCAACTCAAGGGCGGGCCATCTGCGCTGTTTCCTTCCGAAGCGGGCTTTACCGATGCGGTGGTCAGCTACGACGGGGTGCAGGTGTTCAACGGCGCGCAGCTGGATGCGCAGTTCCAGTTTCCACGCCATTACCGCGACCAAGCACCCGGCTTGCGCAAGCTCGGCATCACCAGAGCGCGGCTGCAGTTGAAGGCCAATACGGTGGCGTTGAAGATCGATACCGGCGCGCCGCACGTGGACGTCAGTAGCGGACCATCGGCAGCCCGCGTGGAGGCCGATATTCGCCTGGACGGTGGCGCGCTACAGCCGGGCAGCCGTGCGGTGTGGAGGCTGCCGCTGCTGGCCGGCGTCGGTGCCACCGATCGCGGCATGCTCGCGTTGCAACTGGACGTGGCCCAGGAGAGCCGCGTGCAGGCGCGGCTGCCGCGCGATGAGAAGACCGGCAGCGAACTGCACGCCGACCTGCGCATCGCCGGGCGCAGCGTTCCGCTCGAACAGCCGGCACAGTTGCTGCCGCGCATGTCGGGGCAGATGCGCGGGCTTTGGAAGTTCGAATCCTTGAACTGGATTGCCGAGCTGTTCGTGCGCAAGCCGTGGTTTCAGCTGGAAGCCGGCGGTCTGGTCGAGGCGGACCTGCGCCTTGCACAGGGGCGGCTCACTAGCGGCAGCACGCTGGATATTGCGCGCGTGGAAGCGGTGGCGCAGGTGTTCGACACGCGACTGGCCGGTATCGCCAAGGCGCACGGTCGCATCGACGATGCGGCGACCCCGCAGGCGCATCTGGACGTGAGCATTCCCACCTTCAAGGCGGCGCCGCGCGATGCGCCCAAACAACTCCTGCTGGAGGGCCGCGATCTGCAACTGGCCACCTGATTAGCACGCACTTTCAGCGGTGAACAGGGTGACATCACGCAGGGCCCGCTCGGATCACGGCTTGCTGGCGGCTGCGGCGGCCAGCAAGCTGGGCACCAGCCGGGTCAGATCGAAACGGCGGTTGAACCGCCACATCGTCTCTGCCAGGTAGCGCTGGGCGTATTTGGCGAATTTGAAGGCGTGATAGGCACCGTCCAGCGAACGCTTTAGGTTGGACAACACCACGTTGACCCAGCGTGCGTTCTCTGCCTCGCAGCGACTTCGACCGCTGCCTTCGATCACCGTGTGCGCGTGCTCGGCTTCCAGTGCTCGAAACGCACCGAGTCCATCACTGTAGACATCTGCTCCAGGATGCAGGCGTTGCCCGTTGCTGTTGTCCATCACCGTGCCCGAGCGCAGGCTGGTCTGGCGATAGCAGGCCGTGCACTGCCAGTACGTGGTGCCGTGACGCTGGAATCGACTGTGCGCAGTAGCGGCGCAACGCGGACAAACAAAGCCCTGTGGCCAGCGCGAGATCTCCAACGCCTGCTCGCACTGCTGCTCGTTGCCATAGCGCTTGAGGAACGCCGGCAACGACAGCCCGGCTTGGAACTGCACACGATTCATGGCCATGATCTGGTCTCGGTGGAGCGACGCTCCTAGCATCGACCGGTCGGCTCTCACTGGCTGCGACTGTGCTGAAAGATCGTGCTAATCAGGACTGGCCATGCATGGCGATGCCGAGCTGGCCCGTCTGAGCGACACGCTCAAGGCACAGCTGCGTTTGAACGATGCGCGTGTGCCCGACTTCACGGTCTATAACCGCTATCTGCCGGGCAATAACGTGCGCCTGCTCGGTGGCAGCGGCAGTCTGACCGGCGATGTGGCGCTCAATGCGTCCGGCGATGTCGGCAGTGGACATGCAAATTTGCGCGGGCGCGGCGCGCATCTGGCGTTGGCCGGCGTGCAGATGCGCGGCGATGCCGAGTTGCAGGCAACGCTGCAACGCGCAGACTTCAAGAACACGTTCTTCGACCTCAGCGGCACGCGCATACGTCTGCGCGATATGCGCGTGGGCGACGATGGCAAAGACACCAGCTGGTGGGGCGAGCTGCAGGTGGGTGCCGGCACCATCCAGGCCGACGCACCGTTCCAGGTGGATGCCGATGCAGCCATTCGCATGCACGATATCGCGCCGCTGCTCTCGGTGTTCGAGCAACGTGCAGACTATCCGCGCTGGGTACTGGGCTTGCTGGATTCGGGCGAACTGGATGCCACCGGCCGGGTACGTTGGCGCAAGCAGCAGTTGCTGGTCGACGATCTGCATGCGGAAAATGCGCGTCTGCCGCTGCGTGCGCGGCTGGCCCTGAACGATGCGCAGCGGCGCGGCGATCTGTATCTGCGCTGTGGTGTGTTCGGCGCCGGCATCGAGCTCGATGGCAAGCAGCGGCAGTGGCATCTGGCCGGCGCACGTGAGTGGTATGACGCACAACCCGGACTGTTGCCGCCGGTCGCCAAGACCAAGTGATGCAGGCGCTGGCGTGATCGTACTGCGTCCTGCTCACGGTGGGCTTGGCACACTGTGCCGAGCCGCGTGCGCGGTTTTCAGGAGCCTGCCGTGATGATGATGCCTGTTCGCGCCCGTTGGCGCGCCTTGCCGCGCGCATTACGTTGGCCGCTATTGGCGCTGATCACGCTGTACGCGGGCTATGTGCTGTTGGGCAATCTGCTGCTCAACACACCGCTCGGCCCGGCCGCGCTGAATCGCTCGCCCGATAAATTCGCCATGCAATCGGGCCCGGGGCTGACTTGGTGGCCCGGGCGTCTGGTGCTGTGGAATGTCGATCTGCAAGGCCAGTCCACGCGTACGAACTGGAAGGTGAGTGCGCAGAGGATGAGCGGGCGGATTCGGTTACTCCCATTGCTGCACTGCCAACTGCTGGTGCCGGAACTGCATGCGCGTGGCGTGCATGGCGGCATGCGGGCCGCGGTCGTCGCAGCGACGCAATCGCCTGCGGCGACGCAAGCGAGGCGTGCTGCGGTTGCTCCGGTGAAGGATGCCGCTGATATGCCGGCCGCTTCAGCAAGCGAGGGGACGGCGACAGCAACGCGCAATGTCGAAAAAACGGCGACGCAGCCGCCCGCGCAGCATCCGCGCGCAACGACTGCAACGAACGCGACGCCCACAGCGAGTACGTCGTAATCAGCCCGGTGCGCCGACGCTCACGCCAGCACACCACTACCGCCAACCGCCTGGACCCTGCAGTTCGACCGCATCGTTGCCGATCACCTGCAGGCCGTGTCGGTGCATCAGCTGCACATCGAAGGTGAGGGTCAGCTGCAATTGGGCCTGTTCAAACAACTGCGTGGCGGGTCGATGGAAATCTTCCCTTCGCGTGCAGTGTTCGAATCGGCGCGTGTGAGCTGGGGCGAACACGAAGTGATGCGCAATGGGCAAGTACGTGTCGAAGCCAGCATCGCGCGGCATTAGCCAGACCAGGTGCGCGGGCTGGCGGTATTACAGCTAACCGATGCGCTGATTGCCTTGCATGGCGACACCGCAGCGTTGGATGTCACCCGCAATGCGCAGGGCCGGCATGCGGTCGCAACGCGTGCCGGCCAGGGGCGTGCAGATGGCGAGCTGCGTTGGATACGCGGTGCATTGCAGCCCGGCAGCCAACTGCACTGGCGCGTGCCGCTGCACGACAGTACGCGCACACCGGCCACATTGCTGGGCGAACTGACCGCGCAGTTGCAGGTCGATCAGAACATGCGTGTACAGGTGAGCATGCCCGAACCGGCCGATGCCGGGCTGACGCTGGATGCCGACCTGCGCGTGCAAGGCCGGCAACTGCCATTGCACTCCATGCGCAGTCTGTGGGCGCGCATCGTGCTGGACGACACGCGCATGCAATGGCGTCAGCCGGTCGGTGTGGATGGACGTGTGCGCATCCAGATGCGCGACCTGGCATTTTTGATGGCGTTGTATACACGCGACCGTTCGATTCCGAACTGGATGCTGCAATTGGTAGATGCCGGCCAGGCGCAAGTGACCGCACGCGTGCATTGGCAAGGCGAAACGGTCATCGTCGACCGGTTGCAGGCACGTAACCAACGCTTTTAGGTCGATGCGCGCCTGCGTTTGCAGGGCCATCGACGCAGCGGCAGCCTGCCGGCCCGCTGGGGACTGCTGAGTGCAGCGGTGTGCCTGCGCGGCGATGCGCCCTAGTGGCATCTCCTGCATGCACAGGAGTGGTATCGCGCACAGCTGGAACTGATGCGCTGATCACAGAAGCGCATGCGCTGATGTGAACAAAAAGCACCAGTTATGTACTTATCAGTATTGTTTTGCACTGCAGCGTGCAAGTCGGATTCGGCGCGCGCACTATGCTTCCGCATCCCGACGTGGGGGAGGGAGCAAAGCCCGCTGGCAGTTCGCTGCAAGCGGGCTTTTTTATTGCCTGAACGTTGCCGGTTCAAGCGCTGATCCGCCGCCTGGCCAGTCGCGGACAGGTCCGCCTGACGGCGGCGGAGTCGTGTTGGTAGCCGCTCTTATCGCTGCAGGTCCAGCAGCCACAACGTGCTGCCGCCGGTGATGAATAAGCGGCGTTGCACCAGATCGAAGGTGCAATTGGAGGCCGTGTGCGGCGTCGGCACCAAGCCAAGCACGTGGCCGCCGCTATCGAAGACGCACACGCCCGCGCCGGAGCTGCTCCACAACCAGCCCTGGCAGTCCACGCAGAAGCCGTCCGGCAGGCCTTCCGGCACCACTGCGAAGCGGCGACGGTTGTGCAGTGCGCCATCGTGCCAATCCAGGGCGGTGATCTCCGGTGCGCCTGGGCCGCCTTCGGGCGTCTGCGACACGTACAGCACGCGTTCGTCGGGCGAGAACGCCAGCCCGTTGGGATGATCCAGGTTGACCATGCACTGCAGGGCGCCGCCATCGGGCGGCAGCCGGTAGACGCCGTGATGGTCCAGTTCCTGCGGGCCCGGGCAGCCCTGGCTGGGCTTGCGTAGCCCGAAGGGCGGGTCGGTGAACCAGATCGCGCCATCGCGCGCGACGATCAGATCGTTCGGCGAATTGAGCCGTTTGCCCTCGAAACGCCCCACTAGCAGATGCGCCCGGCCATCCACCTCGCTGCGGGTGATCGCGCGGCGCCCATGTTCGCAATGCACCAGCCGCTGCTGCGTATCCACCGCATTGCCGTTGGTGAAGGCGGTAGCGTCCAGCAGCACGTCCACCGCGCCGTCTTCGCGCCAGCCCAGCACGCGGCGGCCCACCACATCGCTCCACACCAGCGTGCGCTGCGCCTCCCACCAGGCCGGACCTTCGCTCCAGGTGGCCTGGTCATAGAGGGTGTGCAGGCGCGCGTGACCTAGCCGCGCCGCGAGGGCCGCGTGCTGTGTGGTGGGTGGCGGGCAATCGGCTGGCTGGGCGGCACCGGGTGCGCGAACGCGGCAGTGGCTGTCCATCAACGCGGTGCCGGATGGCCGAACGGATGCGCGGTGGCGGCACCGGGCGATTGCGCAAATTGCACCATCATCTGCAGGCAGGGCTCATCGCCCAACTGACCGGAGCGGTGGCCGCGCTGATCGGCGGTGCCCTGATCCTGGCCGAAGTGGATGTCGCCCGGGCCCATTTCCACGCGCGTGCCGTCGCCGGTTTCGATGAACCAGCGGCCGCGCAACGGAATCACCCACTGCGGGTGCGGACTTTCATGCCAGTCGCCGACCCAGCCCACCGGCAGCACCGCGAACTGGATGCCCAGCACCTCGCCCGGGAACGGTCGCAACCACTGCGGTGCTGCGCCGCCGCCCACGCTTTTGCTACCGAAGCCGGGTAGCTGCGAGGCGTTGAGACAGCTCTTGCCATCCGGCCCAGTCCATAGATGCAGGAAGGGGAGGCTGGGCGGCAGCGCAGGATCGTTGCCGTGCGTGTCGAGCGGAATCTGCGAGGGCAGCAACGTGTCAGGCAATGTGGTGGACGACATGGCGAAGCCTCGTGCGAAAGCCGCAGTGCAGCATGGGTGTCGTCAGGCTTGCGTCAGCGAGATGTTCAAAGCGGCGAAATGCTGCACGTTCTGTTGCGTGCGTTTTGCCGCGTTTGCGCATGCACGCGCCACTTGCGTGCCAGGGATGCCAAAATCCAACCATGTCGATACCTACCGCTTCCCTGTCTCCTGCGCTCGCCGCTCTGATCGAGCGGGCCGTGGCGCGTGTCCGTCAATCGCTGCCTGCCTGGCAGGTGTGGCCAGGCGGCGATTTTGATCGACAGCTTGCGCAGGTCGCACTCGCCAGCGATTTCGCGCTCGATACATTGGCGCGGCAACCGGCATTGCTGCAGCACCTGGCACACCCCGATCCGCCACCGCTGCCGTTGCCGCAACTCGATCCCGCGCAGCCGCAGCTGTGGCCGGCGCAATTGCGGCGCTACCGCAGCGCCGAATCCACGCGTCTGGTGTGGCGCGATGTGCTCGGTCTGGATAGCGTGGAGGCCACCCTGGCCGGCGCGACCCGGCTGGCCGAACACTGCATGCAATGCGGGCTGCAGGCGTTGGAGCAGCAATTCGCTACCCGCCATGGCAAGGTCATTGCCGACGACGGCAGCGTGCAACGCTTGGTCGTATTCGGGCTGGGCAAGCTGGGCGGTGGCGAGCTGAATTTCTCATCTGACGTGGATCTGGTGTACGCCTATCCGCAGGGCGGCCAATCCGATGGTGCGCGCTCATTGGCGGCCGAAGAATATTTCGCGCGGTTGGGCCAGCAGCTGGCCAGGTTGTTGGACGAAGCCACGGCCGAGGGGTTCAGCCATCGCGTGGATCTGCGCTTGCGTCCATTCGGCACCGCCGGCCGCGTGGCGTTGTCGTTCGCCGGCATGGACCAGTATTTTCAACGCGAAGGACGCGATTGGGAACGCTATGCCTGGCTCAAGGCACGCGCGGTGGCCGGCGCCATCGACGCCGGCGAAGCCTGGCTGGAAACGTTGCGGCCATTCGTCTACCGGCGGTATCTGGATTTCACCGCACTGGACGGCTTGCGCGAGATGAAGGCCGCCATCACCGCCGAAGTGGCCCGGCACGATTGTCTGGACGATATCAAGCGTGGGCCTGGCGGTATTCGCGAAATCGAGTTTCTGGCGCAATCGCTGCAACTGATTCGCGGCGGGCGCGAGCCGAGTCTGCGCGAGCGCCGGTTGTTGCCCGCGCTGCGCGCATTGGTGACTGCAGGTCAGATCGATCAAGAAAATGGCCAAGCGCTGACCACGGCGTATCGGTTTCTCCGTCGGCTGGAAAACCGCCTGCAGATGTTGCGCGATGCGCAGACCCACGCATTGCCGCAGGCACCGCTGGATCGCGAGCGGATTGCGCTGGGTCTGGGCTACGCGGAGTGGGCGACCCTGCTGGATGCGCTGGCGCCGCAGCGCGCACGGGTAACGGCCGAATTTGCCGAACTGCTGGCTCCGCGCGTCCGCGCGACCGCACCGGACACGCTTGCCGATTACTGGCGCGCGCTGCCCGCGGGGGATGCGGCGCCGTTAGCGGGGATGGGCTTGAGCGATCCCGGCGGCGCGCATCAGGCGCTGGCCGACTTTGCGCATTCCTCCGGCGTGCGCGGGCTGTCCGATAGCGCGCGTGCGCGGCTGGATCGGGTGATGCCGGCATTGCTGCACGCGGCCACCCGTGCCAGCCAGCCGGATGCGGCGGTGCCCCGCATGCTTGGCCTGCTGCAGGCCACCTTGCGCCGCACCAGCTATCTCTCCTTGCTGGACGAGCAACCCAGCGCGCTTGCCCGCCTGGTCGATGTACTCTCGCGCAGTGCGCTGCTGGCCGAGCGGCTGGCGGCGTATCCGTTGCTGCTGGACGAATTGCTCGACACCCGCATCAGCGGCCCGCTGCCGGATCGCGCAGCGCTGCACGCGGCCTGCGCCGATATCGTGCACATCGACGACACCGAAGCGGCGCTGCGTGAGCTCAACGAGCGCCGGCTTGCACGCAGTTTCCGCATTGCACTGGCCACACTGGATGGCCGCCAACAGGCGGTGGAGAGCACCCGGCAACTGGCCTGGCTTGCCGAAGCCGTGGTGCAGACCGTGTTGCACCTGGCGCGCATCGAAATGGTGGCAGCGCATGGATACGTGTCCGGCGGTAGCTTTGCCATCATCGGGTACGGCAGTTTGGGCGGGATGGAACTGGGATTCGGATCGGATCTGGATCTGGTGTTTCTCTACGATCATCCGCCCGAGGTGGATGCCTCCGACGGCAAGCGCCCACTGGAAGCCGGGCGCTGGTTTGCGCGGCTTGCACAGAAGGTGATGGCACTGCTGGCTGCCGAGACCGGCGCCGGCCGTCTGTACGACATCGATGTGCGCTTGCGCCCGGATGGCGGCAAGGCTGCGCTGGTGTCGTCGCTGGCCAGCTACCGCGAATACCAGCGCGAGCGCGCCTGGACCTGGGAGCATCAGGCCCTGGTGCGTGCACGCGCGGTTGCCGGCGACGCTGTCCTTTGCGATGCGTTCGCACAGGTGCGTCGCTACACGCTGATGCGCGTGCGCGACACCGCGCAGTTGCATGAGGACGTGCGCAAGATGCGCGCACGCATGCGCACCGAACTGGATCGCAGCGATGCGGGGCGGCTGGATCTCAAGCAAGGTGCGGGCGGCCTGGTGGATCTGGAATTCGTGCTGCAGGCCGGCGTGCTCGGCCTGGCGGCACAGCAACCGCAGCTACTCGATGTTTGCGATACGCCGGCGTTGATCGACGCGCTGGTGCAGGTGCACTGGCTGCCGGACGACAGCGCCGCATCACTGCATCAGGCGCATGCAACGCTGGTGGATGCCGGCCTGAGTTGCACGCTGGACCGCCGCCCGCGCCTGATCGCACCGACGCCGGCCATCCAGCAGGCACGCGGCACCATCTTCAATGCCGCACGTGTGCAGCGCCTGACGTTTCCGCTGGGCAAGGATGAAGCAGCGCTGTGAGTGCAGTGGTGGGTGCGCTGCATTCGATGCGTGCGTGGCACCCGACAAGAACGATGCGTTGCCGTCCTCGGGTAAGCAACGCACGCGCCAGCGCGTCATGCGTTCTGCCGACGCGGCGCGCTACGCCACAGCAACGCGCGGAACGGACCGAGCAGAAACACGCCCATGCCCAGCTTCACCGCCAGATCGCCGGCAGCCCAGCTGATCCACGGCAAGCCCGTGCCGGCGAAGGCGATGCTCCAGAAAATGGTCGTATCCAAGCTGGCGCTGTAGGTGGTGGCCACGATCGGCGCGCGCCACCAGTGACCGTTGCGCAAGCGGTCGAACACGCTGATGTCCAGCAACTGCGCTGCGATGAAGGCGCTGCACGAGGCCGCCGCAATGCGTGGCGTCGCTAGCCAGAATGAGAGCAGCACCGCCAGCGCGAACCCGCACCAGGCCACCATGCGTGCCGCACGCGGCCCGAAGCGGCGATTGATCAGATTGCTGAGCAGCAATGCCAGCGGATAGGAGAACGCGCCCCAGGTCAGCCAGTCGTTGACTGGGTACTGCACCAGGATGTTGGACAGTAGCACCACCGCACCCATCGCCAACACCGCCCAGGTCAATGCGCGGGCGGTGAGCGGGGCCAATGCAGGTGGCGAGGCAAGGCGCATGGCGACACGGCGTTGATTGGGTACGCAATTATCCTCGCCGCGGGAGGGATGGACCAGCGTAGCGATGCGGCCCCCTGCCACGGCTTCGACACACCTGATTAGCCCTGACCTTCCGCTGCAGCACCTGCGCACTTATCGCGAAACCAGCTCGATAGAATGTCACGATGACGTCCTAGCTGAAATAACGTCGGACCGGCTCCTCGCGTCAGCGACGCCGAAAGCGCACATCATGGAAAACATCAGGAAAACCACGCTGTTTGCAGGACTGAAGCAAAAGTCTAGCTGAGGGTTAGGGCTCATCAGCTCGACACATGACGGCTTCATGACGCGTTGCCCCGGCGTGCGCGGTGGGCCGTGCCTGTATCGCGCGCAGCTAACGAATTGGCACGTGTGGGCGCCACGGCCGCAACCGGACAGCGCATACGCATGCGTGTTTGGTTGCGTGCACGTCCGCAGCAGCGTGGGCACGCAGTGCCTGCAAAGAGAATGCAAATTTCTTTCGCAGTGACATGGTGTGGCCATCGATTGCATGTGCGTGTCACGCACGATCGACGGGATCATCTGCCTATGGTGAGTGCAAACAGAAGGGCAGCTCTTGCAGCGGCGAAATCGTGACCTCGCCGGGTGTATGGGCGCGACACGCGCACCTGTACGTGCTCGTAGCGACCGCATGCAATCTTTAGACAGCAACGCGCGGCGATGCGTCGTGGAGTGGCACACGCAGCAGACGGCAAGCGCGCCTCGCTGTTGGTGACACACTCTCGCCCGCCGGCGCTTCGGCAGCGAACATCGCACGTATCGTTGAGACTGGCGCTGTCGCCGTTTATGAATGATGGCGGCCCTTGCAAGCCCAGCGAGACGCCGATGCCGATGCCGATAGAGAAAGCTGCCGAAGATGCAGTGTGGTGATGGTGTCGCACCGCCAGCGCGCTGATTTCTTTACTCCCCTGCAGCAGGGTGATGTCGCACGTCGTGAGGCCGGCTCGACTGTTTGCGCAGCAGGCACACGCATCCCCCACCCGTGTCGATCTGACCATGCATCGTCGGTCTGCGATCGGTCGTGCACGCCCCTGCGATGCCGTTCCGGCCTCGCCTGTTCGCTTTACCCCCGGAGAGATGCCCATGCTTGATCGTATTCGTCGTCGGCCGCTGCTGGCTGTCGTGTTGTCTGCGTCACTGGCCGCAGGCGGTGCCGCCAACGCCGCCCCGCCCGTCCCAGAGGCCAAGCTTGCCGCGATGACGGCGACCTTGCGTGCAGCGCCGGTGTTTTTCGACGTGCATTTGCCATCGCGCGATCAGGCCGGACTGGACGCATTCCTTGCGGAGGTCCAGGATCCGTTGTCGCCGCAGCATCACAAGTGGTTGTCTGCTGCCGAATTCCAACGTCGCTTCGGCCCCGCGCTGGCGCAGCTCGCGCAAGTGCGTGCCGCGTTGCAGGCCGCGCACATGCGTGTGGTGCAGCAGGGGCCGAACCTGCATGTCAGCGCGAATGCGGATGGCGTGGAGCGGCTGTTCGCTGCGCCGCTGGTCGCCGACCTGAAGCCGGCACGCCTTGCCGCCGCCGTTGCCGGCCGCGCTGCGCGCCAATGGCGTGACCGTTACCGGCTTGACCCGCGGCCTGCCGCCGGCGCACCTGAACTCGCGGGTGGTGGCCAGTGACCCCAGCAACCGCTATGGCAAGGGCACCACGAGCTATTGGTACAACGATCTCAAGCAGGCCTACGGTTATCCGTCCTACCAGACGATGATCGGCGCGCCGGGGCAGCAACATCGGCTCGATGGCAGCGGCAGCACGATCGCCGTCCTGATCAACGGCGACGTGCTGGATTCGGATATCGCCACGATGTTCGACCACGAGCACTTCAGCCTGTATGCCGGCAACCATGCCAATCCGACGCTCTACGCGCGCCACTATGTGGCCGGCGCCAAGCCCGGCTTGCACGAGGGCAATGAGGCTGCGTCTATCGAGGCCACGCTCGATGTGGACATGGCCCTTGGCGGTGCACCAGGCGCGCACGTGCTCTTGTACGTGGTCCCCGACCTCAGCTCGATTCCTTGCTGGCCGGCTACCGACAGATCGTGCAGGACAATGAAGCGGACGTGGTCAGCTCTTCGTTTGGGGTCTGCGAGAAGTACTTCACCGCGGCCTATAACAGCGGCAGAGATGCCACCTCCGTTGCTGGCCTGTTCGATGCCGTCTTCAAGCAAGGCAACGCGCAAGGCATCACCTTCGTCACCTCCAGCGGCGACAACGCCGGCCTGGAGTGCGCGGACACGCAGTACCTGGTAGAGGGCAATAATGGCCGTTACATCCCAGGTGTGGAATTTCCGGCCGCCGATGCGCATGTGACCGCGGTCGGTGGTGGCAACCTGTTCACCGCTTACAAGAAGGACAGCCTGGGTTCGGGCTACGTCAGCGAAAGCGCCTATGCCGACCCGTTACAGGCGAATGATCCTTATGGCGTGGGCGCGCTGCTCAGTGGCGGATACTTCGGCGCGGGTGGCGGCGTCAGCACGCTATTCCAACGCCCGGCGTATCAGTCGCGCCCGCTGGGTGGCACGCGCACCTCGATGCGCGCATTGCCCGATGTCGGCATGCTGGCCGGTGGTTGCCCGGCGATCGCCGGGCATCCCTGTCAGCAGGACACCAGCTCGGTGTCCATCTACTTCGCCTGCTTCATCTACAAACTGGTCGGCACCAGCGTCGCCGCGCCGGAGTTCGCCAGCGTGGCCGCGTTGCTGGGACAGAAGCAGGGCCGCCAGGGCAACCTCAACGACTATCTGTACCGGTTGGCCGCCAATGGACCGGAAGCCTTCCACCGCGGCATCCCCGGCAATAACGGGGTGGTCAGCAACGATGTGCCGATCGCGGGCAAGTACAACTACACCACGGGCCTGGGAACGCCGATCGTGCGGTTGATGATCGGTGCGCTGGACGCAGCGCCGGCCGGCATTCCGCGTTCTCCCAGCAACCCGTAAACGCAGTGCGCTTGGTGGCATCGGCGTCGTGGCAACGACGCCGATGCCACGACGATCACGCCGTGGTCGACCGGATGTGGCCTCGGCCTGCAGCGCGGGGTGTGCGTGTCACCACGTGTGGCTGCTGCTGTATGCGGCAGCCGCTTCTGTCGGTACGAACGCCAATGCTTTCCCTTGTTCGGCATGCACGGTCCAGCCGCTGCCTGCGGGGCTAGGTTGGAACGTCACCATCTCGCCGACCTGGAAGCCTGCGGCGGGATCGTCCTGGCGTGCCTGCCAGCGCAGCGACAAGGTGGCGTCTACCTGCTTCGGGTCTTCCAACTGCACCTCGCTTTCGCCCTCCGGCAACGTCTGCACTGCTTGCACCCGCATCGGCGGCAGTGTGGCGGCACGCGGGTTGCTGCTGGCATTGCGGGCTGCCTGCACTGCCATGGATGTGGGAAAGAGCACAGACGCCAAGGCTCCACCGACGACCAGCACGGGAGTCGACACCGCCAATGCCGAATAGAACCCGGATGTGTCCTCACACGTCGTCATCTCGCCCGCTTGCGCGCAAGGCAGCGTCACGGTGGCGAACGACAGCACTGCTACCAGGGCAACAGGTTTCATGGCGTTTCTCCAGGAGTAGGGGCGGCACGTGCAATCGACAGTTCCTTGTCCACCGCGTCGCGCTGATGCAGAACGTCCAACACCGATTCGACCGTGACCACCGAATAGTTACCGGACACACGTTCGCCCACAGGATGATCGGTGACTGCCGCATTGGCGGCGACAAAGCGCGCGCCGATGCGCTGGCTCAGAGCCAGGTGCAGGGTGCTTGGGTGATACCGCGCGGTGCGCAGCCATGCCTGTGCATTGCGGCGACCGGCGATGGTGGCGACCGGTTGCGCATCGGCCGCCATTGCGGCGGCCAGCACTTCCAGCACCCATTGGTTGGAGTTCTGATAGTCGGTGGAAAACGGATACGCCACGATGCTGTAGCGCGTTTCATGCAGGCGGTGGGCAAGATCGCCGCTGCCGCTGAGGAGTGCGTGCAGACGTTGCTGCAGTGCCTGAGTGGGAACGCCCACGCGCAGATCGCTGCGCAGCGCGCTTTCGCCGATGAAGTTGCTCAGGCATCCCTGGTAGAGCTGCGACGCATCGCTCTTGCAGCGATTGAGCAGGTGGCGCACCCGCCAGCTGCCATCGTCGTCGCGCACGGCAAATGCCAGGTGGCTATGTTTCAGACCATAGCGGCTCAGATCCTGGCCGCCACGTGCCAGCAGCACCACCTTGGCGTCGGGCAGCGCATCCAGCGCCTGCGCGGTGGATGTGGCCATGTCGAACATTGCGGCGATGGGTAACGCGGCACGCAACGCGGTGCTGCTGCGGTGGCGGCCAGCGGTAATGCGGCGAGTACCAGCAGCGCGATTGCCCTGCGCCGGGTGTGTCGCGTCCATCGCGCGTTGATCGTCCCTGTCATGCGAAGCGTCCTTGTCTCGGTGGCCCGCTGGCGGGCCTTGGGTCATGGCAGCAGGCGCGCGCGCACCTGCATGGCGATGCGCTCGGTTTCGCGCACAGGCACGATATCGACCGCGCTGGCGAGAACTTCATCGACAGGATGCAGGCGCTGGCGTTGTCGCAACGCCTGCAGATAGGTGTCAACGCGCCCACGTGCCTGTTCGGCAAACGCGGCAGCGACCGGCACACGGGTCGCGCAGGCTTCGGAGAGCAGATTGACCGAATCGGCGCTGGCCACGATGGCATCGGCCCAGCCAAGCAGTCCAGCGTAGGGGTTAGGTCCATCGCGCTCATCGCACCACAGCAGGTGCGGCAGGCCGGCGCAGGCCGCGCGCAGCGCAGCGATCGCATCGCCCGGTGTGCGGCGGGAGGTGGTGACCAGCAGACTGCCGCCCAGCGTGCGCAGGTGAGCGCTGACGCGCGTGCACAACGCCGCCAGCGCCTGGGATGTCCACGGGACCTGGTCGGTGGGCCCCCCGATCAACAGGGCTAGGCGCGGGCCCGGCAAGCGGGCCACGGCGGGGAAGGCCGCCCGCCCGGCCGCCAGCCACGCATCGTCCACCGGGTGCAGGCTGCCGAGCAGGGTGAGCACGTTGCCGCCGCGCAGTGTGTCGTGCTCGGGCACCACCAGCAGGTCCCAGTGACGTGGGTCCAGCCGCGGGTCCAGGATCTGCACGCTGCGGCTGCCACGGCCACGCAGTAGCCGGGTGGCCAGCGCCGCCTGCCGGCCGCAGCCGATGGCCAGTGCTGGGGGCTGCTGCAGTTGCCGGTCGAATGGCGCGCCAAAGGCCTGTCGGGCGCCGGGCAGCCGCCGCGGCGCCGCCCAGCGCCACGGCGCCTTGGGCTGCAGGTGGATGGCCTGAAAGCCCTCAGATTGCAGTGTACGCGCCAGCGCCTCGGCCTGACGCGCATTGCCGGCGCGGCCGTCGCTCAGCGCCCAGGTCAGCCCCATCGTTTCAGATCCGACATAGATTTGTTTCAGATTGAACGCGTGTGGCGGCAATCGCGTCACTCTACACTGCGGGTCTTCACACTGGCGCCGACGCCGCAGCCTACCGTCGCACCCCCCTTCCTCTGGAGTGCTCATGTCCGACTCGCTCAACGCCGCCGCACTGGATCAGCTGTTTCGCACCGCCCGCACGCAGAACGCGTTCGCCGACACGCCGGTCAGCCAGGAGGTACTGCGCGAGCTCTATGAGCTGGTGAAGTGGGGCCCCACCGCGGCCAATAGCGGCCCGGCGCGCTTTGTGTTCGTGACCAGCGCCGACGGCAAGGCCAAGCTCAAGCCGGCGCTGTCCGAGGGCAATGCCGCCAAGACCCTGGCCGCGCCAGTGACGGTGATCGTGGCGCACGATGAAGACTTCCACGAAAAGCTGCCGTACCTGTTCCCGCATGCCGACGCCAAGAGTTGGTTCGACGGCCCGCGCGAAGGGCGCGCCGAATCGGCGTTCCGCAACGGCTCGCTGCAAGGCGCCTACCTGATCCTGGCCGCGCGTGCGCTGGGACTGGATGCCGGTCCGATGTCCGGCTTCGATAACGCCAAGGTGGATGCGGCGTTCTTCGCCGGCACGCCGATCAAGTCCAACTTCCTGGTCAATCTCGGCTACGGCGACCCGGCCGGGCTGTTCCCGCGTTCGCCACGCCTGAGCTTCGACGAAGCCGCGCGCTTCGAATAAAGCGATGCCTGCATGCGTGCGGGGCGTGAGCTCCGGCACACCGCGCATGCCAGCCGTGTTCAAGCGATGCAGTTGGCCGTTCGCCGGCTGACCGCTTGATCTGGTTCACCGTCTTGACGTACATGGTCTCTCGGTTTCCTGCAGTCCTCGTCCGTCTGCATCTGTCCCACCCGCGTTGATCCAACGTGTCTCTCATTCCATGGAGTTTCAATGAAGACCACCCACAAGCTGTTGCTGCCGCTCGCCCTGACTCTGGCCATTGCCGCCTGCTCCAAGCCGGCCGACAACACCGCCGCGCCGGCCGCCGAAACCACGCCTGCTGCCACCGCCCCGGCCGACGCCGCTGCTGCACCGGCACCGGCACCGGCACCGGCCGCCCCGGCCGTGGAAGTGGCTTCGGGCACCTACACCCTGGATCCGTCGCACACCGACGTGCTGGCGCAGTGGAGCCACTTCGGCTTCTCCAACCCGAGCGCGCACTTCGGCAATGTCGACGGCACCCTGGTGTACGACGCGGCCGACGTGACCAAGTCCACCGTGCAGGTCACCCTGCCGCTGTCCGGCTTGAACAGCTTCACTGCCAAGTTCGACGAACTCCTGAAGAGCGGTGATTTCTTCGACGCGGCCAAGTTCCCGACCGCCACCTTCAAGAGCACCAAGGTGGAAGCTGCCGGTACCAACAAGCTGACCGTCACTGGCGATCTGACCATCAAGGGTCAGACCAAGCCGGTCGTGCTGGACGTCACCCTCAATGGTGCCGGCGAGCACCCGATGAAGAAGGTGCTGGCTGCTGGTTTCGACGCCAGCACCACCATCAAGCGCAGCGATTTCGGTCTGGGCCAGTACGCCCCGAACGTCAGCGACGAAGTGAAGATCCGTATCACCACCGAAGCCCTGCAGGCCAAGGCCGGCGATGCGGCTGCGAAGGATGCCTCAGCCAAGTAATCGGTCTGGCTGCTGTCCAGGCAAAGGCCCGCTTCGGCGGGCCTTTGTCGTTGTGAGGGGGCGGCCAGTTGCGATCAAAACGGGTATGCGTGCGTTGCGGTGTGCATCGATGGCGCAGCCAACACCGCATGGTCTGGGCACCCTGCAGGGTGGGGCCGTGTCTGCCGGCACCGCCAGACCCGGCCCAAGCGCATCGCGTTCGCCAGGATGCAGGTGTTGAATCCCGACTGCTTGAGGAGCGCGCGCATGCTCAGCCGGCGCGCGGCATCCACTGCATGCGCTTCCCCGCGCGGAACCCATGCCGCGCTGCCAGCAGCCGCTGTGTGCTCAGACAGAAAACGAATGAATCGGCAAGCGTGCCGTCGAAATCGCAAATGATCAGTGCAGGCAGCGCAAGACGCAGGGCAGGGCGTCATCGCCTAACCAAGATTGCGCGCGTACCCGCGCGCACCCATTCCCACATGTGCGCGCAGGCGATGGCGCGCTTACGCTTCTTCGAAGTGCGGCACGATCGGCGTATCGCTTTGCGTGCTCTGTTCGATGACCTTGCGCTGCATTGCGGCCAGGTACGCGTCCAGCTCTTCGGTGGAGGCGAACACGTCGCTTAACGGCACCGCCTTCACCAGATCGAAGACCTTGCAGATCTGTGGTTGCGGATTGCTCACCAGCACCTTGCCATGGCGCGTGGC
This sequence comes from Xanthomonas sp. JL1, assembly GCF_038405005.1. Classification (NCBI taxonomy): domain Bacteria; kingdom Pseudomonadati; phylum Pseudomonadota; class Gammaproteobacteria; order Lysobacterales; family Lysobacteraceae; genus Xanthomonas; species Xanthomonas sp. JL1. The sequence goes on from NZ_JBBYGR010000061.1 coordinate 41,845, forward strand.
CAGCGCCTTGCGTGCCTTGAAGATGCAGCGGATGCCGGCGCTGGAAATGTATTCCAGTGCGCTTAGATCCAGCACCAGGGTGGTGATGTGGGTGCCCAGCAATGGCAACAGCGCCGCGTCCAGGTCCTGGTAGGTGTGGGTGTCCAGCCGCCCGGTCAGGATGACGCGTTGACGGGTGTCTTTCGGCGGGTCGATCTGGATGGCGAGCGTGGTCATGACAAGGCCTCGGGGACAGGGGCGTACGGATGAAGAAGAGTGACGCGCACCACGTTGTATGCACCATCGCGGCGGTAGTCGATGTGATCGGCGAGCTGATGCACCAAAAACAACCCCAGCCCGCCGATCGGGCGCTGATCGAACTCGGCAGCCAGGTCCGGTAGGCGAATCGCGCGCGGATCGAAAGCCTTGCCGGGATCGTGCAGCTCCAGTACCAGCGCTTGCGGATCCAGTTTCAGTTGTAGCCGCAACGGTTGTTCCGCGGGCTGGCCGTGGGTGAGGGCGTTGCAGCCGAGTTCCTCCACGATCAGCCGCACGTGGCCGATGCGCTCTGCGCCCAGGCCCTCGCGCATCAGCGAGTCTTCCAGCCTGTCGGTGACATAGGCCAGATAGTCCAGCGACGGGGCGATGGCCAGCTCGAGCATCACCGTGTGGTTGCCTCCCCGGCAACATTTCGCCCAGCATGCTCCTGGCGCAGCCGAATCGCCAGTAGCGTGATGTCGTCGTATGGATCGGCCTTACCGGTGAAGCGCGCGACGTTGGCAATCACGGCCTTGCATTGCGCCGCCGCACTGCGATGCGGGCGCAGCGCAGCCAGCAAACGCTCCAGCCCGTAGCGGGCGCCGTGCTCGTCCATCGCCTCGGTCACCCCATCAGTATAGCCTAGCATGGTCTGTCCGGCGCGCATGCGGCCCTGCAGCACCGGGTAGGACTCCTGCGGCTCGATCCCCAGCAGCGCACCGGTTTCCAGCGGCAAGGGGCGAGCCTTCCCGTCGATATCGATCAACAGTGGCGGCTCGTGCCCGGCGCTGGCCAACCAGTAGTCGCCACTGACCACATTGATCAGGCCGCACAGCACGGTGGCGAACATGCAGGTCTCGTTGTTTTCGGCCAATCGCCTGGAAGCGGCAATCAGGATGGTGTCCGGGCGCTTGTACCGGCGCGCGGCAATTTCCAGCACGCTCACCGCGCGCGCCATGAACAGTGCCGCCGGCACGCCCTTGTCGGAGACATCGCCCACCACGAACCACAGCAAGCCCGGTTCGGTTTCGACGAAGTGGTAGAAATCCCCGCCCACCGCCTTGGCCGGTTCCAGCCACGCGCAGGTTTCCAGATGCGAACTGGCGCGTTCGAAGGTGCGCCCGGAAGGCAGCATGGCCTTCTGGATCTCGCGCGCAATCTGCAACTCGCTGTGCATGCGCTCGCGTGCGGCGGTCATTTCGCCGATCTCGGCGATGTGGTGGCGGATCGCATCGCGTGCGCTGTCGAAGGCGCGCGCCATCACTCCCACTTCGTCATCGCGTTCGATGTGCTGCAACGGGTATTCGAATTCGCCACGACGGAAATGCTCGGCGGTGTCTGTCAGTTCGTCGATCGGCCGCGTCAACTTGCGTGTGATCTGCCGCATCAACCACCACCACATCACCGCACCCAGCAGCGCCGCCAGTGCCACCCACGCGGCCAGCCAGTTCAGACCGGCCAGCACATAACCTTCCGAGGCCGACAACACGAAGGTCCAGCCGCTGCGCCCCACTGCCGCGCTATGGGTCAAAAAGCGCTCGCCATCGGGCGAGGTATGCGTAAACGAAATCGGCTGGCCGGCAGCGACCGCGCGTTGCAAGGGCCGCAGATCCGGCCGCGAACGGCGCACGTAGGTATTGAACGAATAATGCAGATTGAGCGCCGGGCCGGGGCCTAAAACCAGCATGCCTTCCGGCGACAACAGCATCGGCTGGATACCGATGTCGCGCGGCAGCTGGTCGATGATCTTGCGCAGGTGCTGCAGCGGCAGGTCCACGCTCACCATGCCCACCGACGCCGTATCCGGCGCATCGCCGGGCCGGCGCAGCGGCAGGTTGTAGCTGGTGTACAAATCGCCGCCATCGGTATCCAGGGACGGCTCGGACCACCACGCGCGGCCCTCGCGCTGGGTGCGCAGATACCAGGGCATGGCGCGATAGTCGTAACCCAATTCCAACGCGGATTTCTCCACTACGCGCGTGCCGCGGCGATGCACGTACCAGACAAATCCGCTGTCGCCGGCCTTCTGCGTGCGCGGCTGGATGATCAGGCGTGCCGCAGCGATATCCGGGTCGCCGGTCAGCGTGGCCAGCAGCAACGCGCGCAGATTGAACGGCTGCAGCCCAACCCCACTACTGCTGGCCGCCAGCATGTGCCCGCTCACCTGCACCGAATCCAGCAGTGCCGCCAGGCTGCCTGCGGTCTGTTCGGTCAAGCCATCCACCTCGGTGCGCGCCGCCTCCACCAGCTCGGCGCGCTCGCCCAGGTAGAACACCGTTCCCAGTGCCGCCAGCAACACCACCAGCACCGCGGTGGCCGCCAGCAGCACGCGCATGCGCAAGCTGCTGCGCCAGGGCATGCGCGCGGCGACCGATGTCTGTTGCGGCAGTGATGGCGAACGGTTGCGCATGGCGCGCGCTCCTTAGCGGCAGCTGGTCTGATGATCGCAGCTTTGCTGTCATGTACAACTGGTATGGCAGGCGCATCCTCACGCAGCTTCGATTGACCCCTCGAACGCGCGCACTAGATTGGCCGCCCACCCGCCACGGAGGCCGGCCTTGCGCCAGATTCTGACCCCAAGCCTGCTGGCCCTTTTGCTTACAGCCTGTAACTCCCCGGAGACCAGCATGACCCAGACCCACTCCCCCGCCACCGAGGCCACCGCAGAAGCCGACGTCGAGGCCGGAGGCCGCGGTCTTGCCAAGTTAAATCCGAGCCCGCGTAAGGCTTACGAGGTCGCGCTCACCCTGAACAAGGCGCCTGGCGCTTTCGGTCTGGTGGAAGCTGCGGCGCAATACGATGTCAGCAACGAGCAGCAGTGCGGCAAGATCCAGCCCGAAACCGGCACCGCCGGCCGCATAACCAGCCAGGAAAATGTCGTGCTCAAGAAGATTTCCGAGACCGAATACCGCGGCACCGTGTATCTGGATCTGATGCAGGACGAGGACTATTACGGTCGCGGCGTCTGCTATTGAGAATTCAGCGGCGTCAGCGTGCTGCTCAAGGCCACCGATGCCGAAGAAGAAACGCGGTTCTTGTCGTTTGTCGAAGCCAAGACGGTGACCGCGCAGCAGGCGTTGACGAACTACTACTGGAAAGCCAGACGATCGAGCTGACTACCAGTTGAACCCCCCGGGAACCCCGGAGGCTCCATACACTTGAGAAGATGGAGCCATGAGCAGAGCAAGTAAGTGTTCCCCAGAAGTCCGGGAGCGATCGGTGAAGATGGTCCTGGAGCACCAGGGCGGTACGCGTCGCAGTGGTCGGCGATTGTGTCGGTGGCGGCCAAGATGGGCTGTACGGCCGAGACGTTGCGCGGCTGGATCCGTCAGTACGAGCGTGATGCCGGCAAGCGCGAGGGCGTGACGACGGCCGAAGGAGCGCATCAGATTGCTTGAGCGCCAGGTGCGCGAGCTGCGCCTGGCCAACGAGATCCTGCGCAAGGCGTCGGCGTCTTTTGCCCAGGCGGAACTCGACCGCCCCTTCACGAGGTGAAGCGCTTCATCGACGACCATCGCGACGTTCACGGGGTCGAGCCGATCTGCAAGGTGTTGCCGATCGCCCCGTCGACGTACTACGCGCACGCGGCCCAAAGGTCCGATCCTGAGTTGCGCTCGGCAAGGGCCAAGACGGACGAGGCGTTGATGCCTGAAATCAGGCGTGTGTGGGACGAGAACTTCCAGGTCTATGGTGTGCGTCAGCTCTGGCGGCAGATGCGGCGGGAGCAGTTCGCTGTTGCGCGCTGCACCGTGCAGCGTCTGATGAAGCGCCAGGGCCTGCGCGGTGTCATCCGCGGCAAGGCGGTGCGCACGACGGTGAGCGATGCGAAGGCGCCGTGCCCGCTCGATCACGTCAACAGGCAGTTCACTTCGGATCGGCCAAACGCGTTGTGGGTCTCGGACTTCACCGATGTGTCGACGTGGCAAGGCTGGATCT